>NZ_CAXIBN010000011.1:0-33599 GCF_964021735.1 uncultured Wocania sp.
CCTAAATAAGATATTTGTAAAATGGCTCCATCTCTTACATCTAAAGTAAAGTTACCGTCAAAATCCGATTGTGTACCATTAGTAGTGCCTTTTTCTATAATAGAAGCACCAGGAAGTGGAACCTCGTTTTCGTCTAGTACTACACCAGATATACTTTGCTGGTCTATAGAAGTTTCTGGCTCTAGATTTTTAGGAAGCGACACTATATTTGTTTCAAGCTTAGTTTTAATAACGATTTGCTTTTCTAAATATACAAGTGTTACATTCTGATCCTTAAAAAGTTTGTCTAATACAATAGATAATTTCTCGTTTTTTACATTAACGCTAACTAATTTATTACTCTGAAAGACATTTTTTTCATATAAAAACTTATAATCTGTTTTTTGCTCTATTCTATTTAGGATATTTTGGATTGATACCTCTTTCATTTTTAGTGAAACCTTGGTATTCTGACCAAATGAATTTGCAGCGTTAATTTGTACAAATGCAAAAACAAATAGAATTGCCGTTATTTTCATTTTTAAGTTGTAATTAATCGGAATACCTCTAACTAAAGAGTACATCTCCGTAATGAAATTTTTCATACTTTTGATTTGATTTAAAGGTTAGAATTTTAAATCACTTTTTTAAATCGGAAAATGTTCGAGCATTTTCCGGTTTTTTTACATTCTGTAAATTTTTGAATGTATTTAGTTAGTTGAAAAGTGACTTGTTAATTTAGTTAATTTTGATGTTGGTTTTAATTCATGTTTTTAGTGGTTTTTAAGGATTAATTATTATTAAATTATTATTTATTCTATAGATAAAACCGGCAGCCTCGCTTAAACTGGTCATAACTTGATTAATATCTTCTATATCAAATCGAGCAGTAAACACTCTATTTTCTATAGCCTTATTATTATTAACAAAAACGACATCATATTGACGTTCTAATTTTTTTAATATTTTATTAAAAGGCACTTCATTTAATATAAGTCTGCCGTCAATCCATGCAATATGATCTTCAACTTCTGTTTCTGTAATTACTAGTTTTTCTCTTTTTTTATTCCAAGTAGCCATATGCTCTTTAGGTAAAACTGTTGATGATGATACATTATATGTTTCCTTATCTTTTAAAATACTGACAGAACCTTCAACTAATACCGTTTTTATTTGGTTTTCTTCTTTATATGAAGATATGTTAAATTTTGTGCCTAAAACTCGAATATCTAAATCTTCGATATTGGCTATAAATGGGTGGTTTATGTCTTTGGCTACATCAAAATATGCCTCACCAGTAATTAAAAAAATTTCTCGTTTTAAACCTTTAAGGAATTTTATTGGATATTTTAATATTGTTCCAGCATTCAAATGGATGTGAGTTCCGTCAGAAAGGGTTACATCAAACCGTTTCCCGTATGGTATATGAAGTGTGTTATAAACTAAAGTTTCAACATCTGAACTATCTGTATAAGTTAACTGTGCACCTTCTTGAGAACCAATAACATTTCCATTAACATCAACAACTTGCGAAGACCCATCTTCGTTTATAATTTCAATATTTCCATTTTCAAGCTGGAGTGTAATTTTTTCTTCAGATATAATAATTTCATTATTCTTAGTAGAAAAATGCTGCTGAATGAAATATCCAATACTTATAAATAAAAGTATAGCTGCGGCATATTTGTAAAGTGATTTAAATCTATTTTGATAAAGTCTTTTCTTTTCTTTTTTAATCTCTTGCAAAATTTTATCCTTATCTGAACGATTATCAATATTCATTATGCTAAAATTTATGGCATAATGGTCCTTTACGTATGCTTTAAATGTTTGTAAGTTATCAATATTATCCACCCAAAGAATGAGTTCATCTAAATCTTTAGCCGTAGCAGACTTGTTAATATACTTAACTATAAGATTTTCAATTTTGCTTTTAATTGGAGTCATGTAATTAAAAATTACGTTTATATGTATTACAAAGCCAATTTTAAAAACCCTAACTTTTTTATAAAAAAAATATCAAGCTGGTTTTTTTTTCACATCTTTGTTATCATTACTTAAAGAAGTTATACGTATTGCATGGATATTAATTTTAAGAATGCTGCTACTTTAATAAAACATCTAGTTCAAGGGGATGAAAGGGCTTACGCATATTTAATTGATGAATTCTATAATAAATTATACGTTTATACATATAGTTTGACGAATGATGATGCCATGTCTAAAGATATTATTCAAAATGTTTTTTTAAAGACTTGGGAGTTTAGGTCAAAACTCAATGAGAAATATTCTATACAAAATTTCCTATACAAGTCTGTGTATAATGAGTTTATTAATCAATACCATAAAAACAGATCTATTTCGGTTTTAGAACAAGCTTATATTGAAGCTTTAGACGAAACTATACAAGAAAGTAATGAAGAACTATTGAAAAAAAGAATTGCTTTTATAAATAAAGAAATAGATAACTTACCTAAAAAATGTAAGAAAACATTTTTATTAAGTAAAAAAGAAGGATTAAGTAATATTGAAATAGCTGAGTATTTGAATATTTCTATTAAATCTGTAGAAGCACATATTACTAAAGCTTATTCAATTATTAGAAAAAAAGCCAAAGAAAAAATGTATAATATTTTATTTCTTTTGCTAGGTAACACTGTTAAAAAGAATAATAGATAACACTTTTTATAATTAAAAAACCTGCATTATTTTTAAAACGACATTAAAATTTATTTATGAGATACATTTTATTGTTTAGTGTTTTCTTTTTATTTCTTAGTTGTGAAAATAAAAAAACAACAAGAAATAAGACCAACAAAAATCTTAAAGATAATTTGAAAAGAAAGATAAAGTAAAGGATGTTATTAATAAAATAGCTGGAGTTGAAATTATTGATTAGCCTTAGTTTTTTTACGTTAGTGATTGAAACCCTCGACTCCACTTAGGAGTAACGCCTAAAACTAAAAATCTGGCTCTATTTTAGATTAGCCAGATTTTATGATGATAAAATTTAAATTGCTTCTAACTGTTAACTACCAACCTAAAACCTTCTCCGTGAATGTTAAGTATTTCTACCTTATCGTCTAGTTTTAAATACTTACGCAGTTTTGCAATGTAAACATCCATACTACGCGAAGTAAAATAATTGTCGTCTCGCCATATTTTTGTTAGTGCTAATTCGCGTGGCATTAAATCGTTTTCGTGTAATGCTAATAAACGTAATAATTCATTTTCTTTTGGCGATAATTTAATAGGGTCGCCTCCTTTATAACGCAAAAAACGTAGTTTTGAGTTTAAGTCGAAACCGCCTATTTTAAACTCAAATTGTTTACTATCTGAAATGGTTTCGGTAGCCTTACGCTGCATTATAGCTTTAATCTTCATTAAAAGCACTTCGCTATCAAAAGGTTTATTTAAATAGTCGTCTGCTCCTACTTTATAACCTTTTAAAACGTCTTCTTTCATCGCTTTTGCAGTTAAAAATACAATAGGGACATCGGTATTTTTTTCGCGGATTTCTTTAGCTAATGTAAAGCCATCTTTATAAGGCATCATAACATCAAGAATACATAAATCGAAATCGTCTTTCTTAAACTTCTCAAATCCTTCCATACCATTTTTGGCATGAATAACATCATAATCATTCATTATTAAATAATCCTTAAGAACAGTTCCAAAATTAGGATCGTCTTCAACTAGTAAAATTCTCTTTTTTTGCTCTTCCATGTTTATGTTATTATAGGTAGCTTTATTATAAATGTGCTTCCTTTTCCTTTTTCACTTTCAACGGTTACGTGACCTTGGTGGTCATCTACTATACGTTTTACATAAGCTAAGCCTAAACCGTGACCTTTTACGTTATGTATATTTCCTGTGTGTTCTCTATAAAATTTTTCAAACACTCTTTTTAAGGCAGCTTTACTCATTCCGCTACCATAATCTTTTATTTTTAATAAAATATTGGTTCCAATATTTTCTGTAAAAACTTCAATTTTTAATATATCTGGAGAATACTTAATGGCATTATCCAATACATTTACTACAACATTAGTAAAGTGCATTTCGCTTGCTAAAACAGATGATTTTTCTGCATTAAAATGCGTTGTAATTGTTCCATTTCTATCCTCAATTAAAAGTTGTACGTGCGTTATAGCATCTTCTACTAAGTCGTGCAACTCTACCCTATCCTTACTAATATTAAGCTCGTTTTTTTCTAGTTTAGATATTCTTAAAACGTTTTCAACTTGTGCATGCATACGTTTATTTTCTTCTTTTATCATATTAAGATAACGTATAACTTTTTCTTTATCATTTATAATTTTAGGATTCTTTATAGAATCTAAAGCTAAATTAATAGTCGCTATGGGCGTTTTAAACTCATGCGTCATATTATTTATAAAATCTGTTTTAATTTCAGATATTTTACGCTGTTTTACTAATTGATACAAAGCACTTGAATAAGCTAATATGATGATTGATGTAAAAATTATAGATAACAAAATCATACCCATTATAGATGATAAAATAAACTTTTTATCATCTGGAAAATTAACTAATAGTTTATAACTGCTTTGGTTATTTTCGTCATAAAAAATAGGCACACTAAAAGTTGATGTTTCATCTCTTTCAAATTCGTCACTATGCACTTTTGTTGCTAAACCATTGCTATATATAGCGAATTCGTAACCAATATCAATAGCTTCTGTTTTAAGTTTATCTGATAATAAGCCTTCAATCTCTTCTTTTGATACGCGCTTATGTACAGGTATTGTTTTTCTAGCAGCTTTAAAATTTTTATCAAAATAATTTTTCTCAGCTTCTTTTAAGCGACCACTATTAATAATATTTAAGATTGGACTTTTTGAAATATCCTTATCTGAAAACTCAGTTTCATTATAAACTTCAATCCTTGAGCTACCAATAATATTCTTAATATTAATACTATCTAAACCAATGTCAAAGAGCGATGAAGATAATTTATAGTTCTCTTCTAAAACTCCACTTCTATAAATAAGTGTCTCTTTTGTATTATTATTTTGCTGATAGATAAATAGTTGAGAAACTGCTGCCGAATCGCTTCTTTTTTCTTTATCTAACTTTTGATATTTTTCAAAATATGAGTCTAGCTCATTCTTCTCAATTTTATTAGAAACTGCATATAATGCATCAGTAACACTAGATTTAAAACGCTTTTCCTCGTTATCTACAGAATCTTTTATATAATAAGCTTGCACGAATATGATGCCTATAAGCGATAAACTCATTAAAAGTACCAATAGGATGAATATTCTTTTGCTCATCATTCAAAATTAACATTTTAACATTTAGCGGACTTATCATTTAACCTTACATTAACAAAAATGTTAAAATTTACTGGTTAACTCCTTTTTTTAAGATTTGTTTATGTATTTCAGCAACTTGCTTTTTAGTGTTTTCTAGTGTCGTATTATTAATAACAAAATCAGATAGTTTTATTTTATCGTCATCACTCCACTGATTCTTCATGATGGCTTTAATTTTTTGCTTTGTTGTTTGGTCGCGCTTAAGTAAACGCTCAAACCGTAATTCTATTGGAGCAATAACTGTAATTACGTAATCGCAATTTTTATGTCCGCCATTTTCAAATAGGATAGCCACCTCTTTTATAACATAAGGTGTTGTTTGCTTTAGCATCCATCTTTTAAAATGTTTAGCAACTCTTGGATGAATAATAGCGTTGATTTGCTCCAAATAACTACTGTCATTAAAAATAACATTGGCTATAAATGGTTTGTTTAATGCGCCATCAACATAAGCTTCATCACCAAAAACCTGAATAAGTTTACGCTTAATAACTTTAGATTTCAACATCAACTTTTTAGCTTCTTCATCAGCAATATAAACAGGTATTCCTAAAGCCATAAACGCCTTAGCTACTGTTGTTTTACCGCTTCCTATACCTCCTGTAAGTCCAACTATCGTCATTCTACTATAATAAATTCAATGTGTTGCTGATTAATTTTTACATGTTTCACAGTTGCAGGAAATTTCACTAATTCTGGTAACAAAAAAGATTGATTACTAGTGATTTTACTAAAATCACATTCTACCTTAAAATCTTTTGCGCCAATAGTTTTGAAATTGTTTAAACTGGTATAATAAGTAACATTAACAAATTTTGGAAAATATTTTAATGTCGTGTTATTAGGAATGTTTTTTATGCTTACTGGCACTTTTAATTTGCCTTCTGTAAACTTTTCAACGGTTGCAGTTAGATTTACCGTTTTATTAGAAAATTTTAAATCTTTACTGTTTTTTGGCAAGTTTAACTGAATTACTTTTTTTATATCAGATTTAACATCGGTTATTTCAATAAATTCTGTTTCAATACGATTTATTTGAGACACTAAAACATTTGGACCTATAACTTCTATAGAATCTGGTGTAATATCATAAGGTTCTGCAATATCAAACCCTTGGGTGTATTTTATATCAGCATTTAAAATTACAGGTACTTTTTTAACCAAATTAACATCAAACCTAAACACTAATGTGTCTGGAGAAATATTTAATAACTCTACTTGCTTACCAAATTGGGTGCTAGCTAATAAGTATGCTTTAGATTTACTCCAAACAAATGTGGAGTCTATTTTATTGACATCTTTAACAAAATCTATCGCAATTTTTGGCTTATTGAAATAATACGTTAGCCACTTAAACCCATGGGTTTTAAGCGTTATATTTAAAATAGCATTCGAATCGTTTAGAATGATATTCTCTTGCGGCACATTAATTTTATTAATATTAAAAGTAACAGTGTTAGTGTATTCTTTTGATAATTTTGTAAAAATTAAAATGATAAATGCAAAAAGCAGAAACAAAAAAAAGACATTTATCTTTTTGTTTTTAATTGAAGTAATAATATCTGATTTTAATTTTTTTATCATCTTAATTTAAAGAATAATTGTGGAAAATGACTTTCTGGATTCTTCTTTAAAACATGAATAGCAAAGGTTGATTTTAAAAATCCATAACCATATCCAAAAAACTGAACACTAATAGCCATTAAAGATAATATTGAAACTATACCATTTTTAGTGACTACCAAAGCAGTTATAAAGGTCATTACAAAATACAATATATAGGCTATTATTCCCCATTTTATATTAAAAAATAGTAAGGTAAGCGCTATTACAAATCCAATACAAAATAGTGTTGGAAACCAATATGTTATTTTTTTAGTTGAAGGGTGCCACACATTTAAAATAGGACGAACTAAGCCAAATTTATAAACTTGCTTATAAAATTTATGCCATGAGATACGGCGCTTATGATATACAAAAGCTTCTGGCATTAATCTGGTTTTAAAACCTAAATGCCATAATCTTATAGATAAATCTGGGTCTTCGCCTGGGTGAATACGTCCAAATCCTTTTGAAGCTATAAATGCTGCTTTTGAAATACCCATGTTGAAACTTCGTGGTTGAAATTTATTGATACTCTTTTTATTTCCTCGTATACCTCCTGTTGTTATAAACGAAGTCATTGAAAAATTAATGGCTTTTTGAAGGTTTGTAAACGATTTATGGGCTGCATCTGGCCCTCCAAAACAATCGACATAATTAGCTTTTAAGCTTTTTTCGACTGCACTTAAATAATTCTCTGGCAAAATACAATCGGAATCTAAAATGATAAAATAGTTTCCTTTGGCATGTTGCATTCCAAAATTACGCGAATCTCCTGGTCCAGAATTTTTTTTGAAATAATATGAAATGTTAAGCTTGCTTTTATAGGTTTCTACAACATTTTTTGATGTTATTGTTGAGCCATCTTCTATAATGACTATTTCGTAGTTTGTGCTAGTATGTAACTTAACGAAACTTTGCAAAAGTTCTTCTATTTCGTCGGGGCGATTATAAACAGGAATGATGAATGAAAACTGTAATTGCATATAACAAATGTAATTAATCCTAATACAATAATTAACAAACTTACAGAGGCTTTTAGGTTATTATTGTTTTTGGCAGATAAGTGCGGGAGCGATAGAAGTGGTTAGCTTTTGTAAAACTTCCATTTAAGGTTTTACAAAACTATTAACGGATAGCGCGGTTTTTACTTTTTTGTAAAAACCCGCCATAAAAAAATTAGATAAGGTATAAATAAGACCTGTTAGAGGTTTTAATTTATCTAACAGGTCTTACACTTAGGTGTTAAATATTTTACTCTTTTGTAAAGGCTTCCATAACAGCATCGCTAACACCCATGTTACTAAAACCGCCATCGTGAAATAAATTCTGCAAAGTTACGCGCTTGGTTAAATCGCTGAATAACGACACGGTATAGTTTGCACAGTCTAAAGCTGTGGCGTTACCGAGTGGCGACATTTTATCGGCATAAGCTATAAAGCCATCGAATCCTTTTACACCGCTGCCCGCCGTAGTTGGCGTTGGTGATTGAGAAATGGTATTAACACGTACTTTTTTATCGCGTCCAAAAAAATAGCCAAAACTACGTGCTACGCTTTCTAGATAGGCTTTATTGTCGGCCATATCGTTATAATCTGGAAATACGCGTTGTGCGGCCATATAGGTTAAGGCTACAATACTACCCCATTGGTTCATGGCATCTGCTTTGTAAAGTGTTTGCATGACTTTATGAAAAGACATAGCCGAAACATCGGTTCCTTTTTGTGTCCATGCATAGTTTTGATCGGTGTAGTGTTTTCCTTTTCTAACGTTAATTGACATACCTATTGAGTGTAAAACAAAATCGATTTTACCTCCAAGAATTTCCATAGATTGTTCTACTAGGTTTTGTAAATCTTCTTCTGATGTTGCATCAGCTGGAATAATTTGAGAACCAGTTTTTTCGGCAAGCTCGTTAATTTGTCCCATACGCATTGCCACTGGAGCGTTAGTTAATACAAATTGTCCGCCCTCTTCGTGTACGCGTTCTGCGGTTTTCCAAGCAATTGAATTTTCGTCTAATGCTCCAAAAATAATTCCTTTTTTTCCTTTTAGTAAATTGTATGACATACGTTTTTGTTTATATGTTGATTTGTTTATCCGTTTATAAAAGTACTAAACTTTTAACTTTTTAATTAAGTAGTTCTTTTGCGTGCGCGATGGCTGATGTTGACATTTCTATACCTCCCAACATTTGAGCGATCTCAACGATACGCTCATCATGATTTAATTTAACCAAATTAGTTTGTGTAACCTCATTCACATCTTCTTTATACACTTTAAAATGCGAATGCCCTTTGGCGGCTATTTGTGGCAGATGTGTTATAGAAAATACTTGCATGGTTTTGCTCATTTGTAACATAATATCACCCATTTTGTTTGATATTTCACCAGAAACACCTGTGTCAATTTCATCAAACATAATAGTTGGTAACTGAATATATTTTGATAGTACCGATTTTATGGCTAACATTATTCTTGATAATTCCCCACCTGAGGCTGCCTTTTTAAGCTCGTTAAAACTGCCTCCTTTATTTGCAGAAAACAGAAATGATAGTTTATCTTGACCGTTTGCAAAAAAATGTTCACTATACAAAACTTCAATTTTAAAACGTGCATTTGGCATTCCTAAACCTGCTAAAATAGCTTCTAATTGGTCTTTTAATTGAGGAATGACTTCTAGACGTTTTTCGCTTATTTTTTTTGAAATGCTTTTAAGCAGGTTAGATTTTCTTTCGATTTCAGAACGTTTTTTATTTATGGTAGTATCTAAATTAGCGGTAACGGCTACTTTATCGTCTAATTCATTTTTAATTTTAATCAATTCTGAAACATCGCTGGCTACATGCTTTTGCATTAAATTATGCAACATTTTTAATTTTGAATTAACTTCTTCTAGCCTATTTGGGTCTGCTTCTAAGTTTTCTTGTAATACATCAATTTCACTAAAAACATCATCTAAATCTATTAAACTGCTGTTAACTCTATTGAATAAATCTTCATATTTTGAAGAGAATCTAGCGATGTTTTGAAGATTGTTTTTTATAGTAGTAAGCGTGGTTAAAACGCCAATTTGTTCGTCATTTAATAATTGATAAGATTCTGATAATTTTTCTTTTATACCCTCAATATTATTTAAAGTTTCGTATTCTTCTTCAAGACTTTGTTCTTCGCCTTCAATTAAATTAGCTTCAATTAATTCGTTTAATAAAAACGCATTGTAATCGTGTTCTTTAATGGCTTCGGCTTGAAAATGGAGTAAATCTTGTAATTCTTTTTGGAGCTTTTTATATGCTTTTAAATCGATAGTATAGCTTTGTAATAATTCATCATTATTAGCCAAAGCATCAATAACCTGAAACTGAAAATCGTTACTTGTTAATTGTAGCGTTTGATGTTGGGAATGGATATCGATTAACCGTTCACCTAAAAGCTGTAAACTATTCAAATTTACTGGAGAATCGTTAACAAAGGCTCTAGATTTGCCTGATGGTAAAATTTCGCGGCGAATTATGGTGTGATCTTCATAATCGAAATCTTCAGACTCAAAAAGCGCCTTTAAGTTATAATTGGATACATTGAAAATAGCCTCTATAACACATTTTTGAGTTGTATCTTTTAAACTACTTAAATCTGCTCGTTTACCTAAAATTAAAGATAGTCCGCCTAATAAAATAGATTTACCAGCACCAGTTTCTCCAGTAATAATAGATAACCCGTTGTTAAAATCGACTTGAAGATAATCTATTAATGCGTAATTTTTTATTGAAAGTGAGGTTAGCATGTTTTTTTATTCAGTTCGTAGTATAGCTTTAGCTTTTATCTTTGATAACAAATTTAAGAAGTTTTAGATTCTCTTTTTCAAGGGAATGACAAATTATTGAAACAAAGCACGCTTTGAGTGGTTTTTAGAATTTAATATTTCGCCATTTACTTGACTGCGTAGGAGCTATTTTTTGGAGTGTTTCTTTAAGTGTAGAAATATTTACATTTGGTCCATCAGAAAAAATTTGAGCAATTTCATCTGCCTTAGCATCAAAGAAAGTGCGCAATAAAAAGGAATTAGGTCTGCGACTATTCATGGCTTTAAATTGTATTAAAGCTTCTGCAATTTGCTCCTTTCCACCTTTTGCATCTTCGCTCATTACATCTAATCCTGTAATATGATAATTATACATAACATCTCTGTACTCTTTAAAGGTAGGTGATAATACATTGTCTATTAGTGTAAATCTGCTTTGTAAACCATCTTCAACCTTCCAACCTTTAAAATTTTCTTGCTGAGAATAATTAGTAATGGTTTGCGCTTGTGCATAATATGAATCGCCTCCTTTTTCTGAAAAAGAATCTGCATCTAAGGCTAAAACCATGTAAATATGAAATGCTAATACCGATATTAAATTAGACTCGAATTGATTAGGATTAAAGGATAAGTTCTGAAATTCTAAATATCTAAATGTAAAATCTTTATCGTTAAAACTGTAAATTGGTGTGCTGTAAGAAGATCCAAAAACTGGACGAGATGATTGTACTTGTAAAGTCCCTTGAAATGCTTCGCCGCTAAAATCGGTAATACTAATAACCATACTGCAATTAATACGCTCTTGATTGGCAAAACTTTTGTTAGTCCATTTTGTGTTATTAACAAACTCGTTTAATTGTTTTTCAAGGGTTTTAAAAATTTGTAAATTCTCATTACCCGTTTGCAATGCATTAACAACAACTTTGCAATTTAACTCTTGCGAAAAGCCTTTAATACCAAAACATACTAATAAAATTATTACAATATTACGCATCAATTTGTTTTATAATTTCGGTTAATAAATCTTTAGCAACATCGGCTTTAGATTTTAATTGATATTTGGTTATCATTTCGTTTTCATCAATAAATGTTACTTTATTAGTTTCTGTTTTAAAACCAGCACCTTTATCGTTTAACGAATTTAAAACAATTAAATTTAAATTCTTTCTTTTTAGTTTTCCAATAGCGTTTTCAAGTTCGTTATTAGTTTCTAATGCAAAGCCAACCAAATATTGCTGCCTTTTAATTTTGCCTAAAGATTCTAAAATATCTTTTGTTTTTTCCAACTCTAAAGTTAACGTTGGCGTCTTCTTCTTTATTTTCTGAGATGCAATTTCTTTTGGTTTAAAATCGGCAACAGCTGCCGATAATATTGCTACATCAATATTAGAAAAATAGTTATGAACCTCGTTAAACATATCTTGGGCACTAACAACTGGCACAATTTTAATTAACGCATGATTCGCTTTTTGGTGTGTTGGTCCAGTAACTAAAACAACTTCGGCACCTAGATTAGCCGATGCTTTAGCAATTTCGAACCCCATTTTACCACTTGAATGATTTCCAATAAACCGAACAGGGTCAATGGCTTCATAAGTTGGTCCAGCTGTAATTAATATTTTTTTTCCGCGAAGCGGAAGCTTATCTAAAATATCGTTTTCTATAAAAGTAACAATATCTTCAGGTTCTGCCATTCGCCCTTCGCCAATTAAACCACTTGCTAATTCACCACTTGTTGCAGGAATCATAATGTTTCCAAAAGTATTTAGTTTTTCAAAAGATTTTAAAGTTGAAGGGTGCTTATACATATCCAAATCCATTGCTGGTGCAAAATAAACAGGGCATTTTGCTGATAGATACGTTGCCAATAGTAAATTATCGCAAACGCCGTTTGCCATTTTAGACAAGGTATTCGCTGTGGCTGGTGCTATTATAAAAAAATCTGCCCATAGTCCTAAATCGACATGGTTATTCCACACTGCATTATCATCTTCTTTATTTGTAAAAGATGAATGTACTGGGTGCTTTGAAAGTGTTGATAGGGTTAAAGGTGTAATAAAATCTTTTGCGGAAGGCGTCATGACAACTTTTACGTTTGCGCCTGATTTTACAAACAACCTTACTAGTGAAGCTGTTTTATAAGCGGCAATACCACCACTAATTCCTAATAGTATGTTCTTGCCGCTTAGAATACTCATAAGATCTTATTCTTGAGAATCTTCCTCAGTATTTCTGTGGTAAATTTTATCAGTTAACCATTCTTGAACTGCTAATGCATGTGGTTTTGGTAACTTTTCGTAAAATTTAGAAACCTCAATTTGCTCTTTGTTTTCAAAAATCTCTTCAAGACTATCATTGTAAGTAGCAAATTCTTCTAACTTATCAATAAGCTCTTTTTTAATTTCTGAATTGATTTGTTCAGCGCGTCTTGCAATTATAGAAATTGATTCGTAGATGTTCTCTGTTGGCTCATCAATTTGATTTCTATCATACGTAATTGTATTAACTGGAGCGTTGGTTTTTTTTAAGTCCATTGACATAATTATTTAACTTTTAGTGCTGTAATTTTTTAATGATTCATCCATCTCTAAAGCCATACTATCTATAGTTTCGATATATTTTGAGCTTGGATATTTCTTTTTGAATGCTTCGTAGTATTCTTTTGCTGTCTTTAATCTATCTTGTTTTTTATAATCTACACTATTAATAGCTAACTTATAAGCAGAATCTAATCTGTAATATAAAGCATCTTCTCGTAATGAAGACCCAGGGAAATCGAAAATAAAATTGTCGAATGATTTAATAGCAGCCTGAAGTTCTGTAGATGTGAAAGCTATTTTGTTATACTGCTTTGCAATTTCAAAAGCTTTCTTTTCTAATTTATAATCTAGCTCTTTAACCAACTTGTTAGCTTCAGTACTATACTCAGAATCAGGATATAAATTAATAAAAGCTTGTAGTTTCTCGATCGCTTCAATTGTTTCCTTTTGATCTTTGGAATATACAGGCGATAACATGTAGTAACTTTTTGCACTTAAAAACGATGCTTCTTCTACTTTTTCACTTTTAGGATAACTCGACGCAAAACGTTCAAACTGATAACCAGCTACATAGTAATCTTTTGTTTTGTAAAACGTGTTAGAGTACAAGTACATAAGCTTTTCAGCTTGTGGCTTCCCCCTATAGTTTGGTACAATTTGTGCAAAAAGCTTATTAGCTTTAGAGTATTTTCCTTCGTTATACAAAGCTTCTCCCATTTTAAATTTAGGAGCTATCTCTTCGTTTTTTAAAACTTTTTGATACTCGCTACAAGCGCTAAAAAGGGTTAGTGTAATTATAATGTAAAAAAACTTTTTCATTTGATGTCGTTCATTGCTTTTTAAAAGACAAATGTAATTCGCATATAAAACATCTTGCTTAGTCTCAAGATTTTAATTATGCTTATTTCATAGATTTTAAAACAGGATGCAAAATTAAGTTATTATTATGGATTTTAAAAATATAATTTCTCTGCTAAAATAAATGTTGAATTACAGTAACTGTAAGGTTTAAGTAATATTTAACATTACTTAAATGCTTTTAGAAATACAGCAACTTTTTCTTTTAACTGCTTTGATGCTGGAACTAAGGGTAGCCTTACGGTGTCTTGACATAAATTTAAAGCCTCAAAAACTGCTTTTATTCCTGCTGGATTATTCTCTTCAAAAATATGATTAATGATGTCCATTAATTTGAAATGAATAGCATAAGCGTCTTTAGCTTCACCTTTTAACCCTAAACGAATCATCTCAGAAAACGCTTTAGGAAATGCTTGACCAATAACCGAAATCACTCCTGATCCACCTGCTAAGACAACACCTAGAGCTAAATCGTCATCACCAGAAATCACCAAAAAGTCTTCTGGTTTATTTTTTAATAATTGTAAATATTGCGAAATATTATTTCCTGCTTCTTTAACGGCTATAATATTTTTAAAATCTTTAGCTAATCTTAAAGTAGTTTCTGGTTCCATGTTTTTTGAAGTACGTCCAGGAACGTTGTATAAAATAATATCTGTTGGACATGCCTCTGAAATAGCTTTAAAATGCTGATAAACACCTTCTTGAGTTGGCTTACTGTAATACGGGGATACTGATAAAATAGCATCTATATCATGCAAGTCTGTTTCTTTTATTTCTTCAATAACTGATGCTGTATTATTACCACCAATACCCAAAACCATTGGTAAACGACCATTATTAGCTTTAGAAATAGTTTTAATTACTGCTTGCTTTTCCTCCTTAGTAATAGTTACGCTTTCGCCAGTTGTACCACAAATTACTAGGTAATCTGTACCATTTTCAATATTGAAATTAACAATATTTGTTAAGGCCTCGTGGTCTATACTTAAGTCTGATTTAAAAGGTGTAACCAATGCCACTCCAGTACCTAGAAACTTACTGCTCATTTTTTAATTTTATTTAATATGGTTAAGTATTTATGCACTTCGGCTTTAAATACATCAAATTCTTTTAAACTTGTTTTTATTATTAAATCGTTTAATCGGGCATCGGTTTGCAAAATGCCAATTTTAAACTGTGCTTTAGATTTTGCTGTAAGCAACTTTAATTCTAAAACATCATTAATGTAATAACTAATTAAAGCATCAAAATTTGTGTTTAAAAACGATTGCAGTTCAACATTTTTAATAGTGCCTTTCCAACCAAAATCCTTGGGATTAAAACAATCATCCCAAGTACTTAGATTCTCTTTTTTGTTAGCAGAATACGCAATAATTTTTAGTCTATTAGGACGCACATTTATATTATTTGCCAAGATTCTAAACAACTCAAAATCATCAACTTCATCAATATTTAAGATAACTCCTAAACTTTCAATCTTACTATCAGCAACACTTACCTTGCGCTGCGACAACAATTTATTTAGGTGCTTTTTATTAGATTTTTCTTTAAAACCTTTTAAAATCATTTATCTTTATACTTTATCGCAAAGGTAGCAAAAGTACATTCAAAAAATTCGTTTAATATATGAGGTTTACACATTTTATTTTTTTGTTATATATTTTTATTTTTTTTGGGTGCAAGCAAGAAAAATTGCATCTAATTAAAGTTGAAGGCAAGCAAATACAGATTACAGATAGCCTATCAACTAACGCTGAAATTGAATCGTATATCAAGCCTTTTAGGGATAACATTCAAAAAGATTTAGATAGTGTGTTGGCCTATTCCGTAAATACATATTCTAAAACTGATGGCGTTTTAAACACTGCCCTTGGTAATTTTATGGCAGATGCTGTTTACAGTGAATCTAACCCTATTTTTAATAGCAGAACAGGTAAAAATATTGATATGGTTTTACTAAATCACGGAGGTATTCGATCCGTTTTATCAAAAGGGCATGTAACTAAAAGAACTGCTTTTCAATTAATGCCTTTTGAAAACAGTATTGTTGTATTAGCTATGAAAGGTACTCAGGTTAATAGTATTGTTGAATATTTAAAAACTAAAAAAAGGCCACATCCAATTTCTAAATTAAAACTTGTTCTTGATAAAGATTATAATGTATTTGAAGCTCTAATTAATGGAGAAAAGATAGACAAAAATAAAACGTACTATGTAGCTACTAATGACTATTTATACAATGGCGGGGATAATATGACTTTTTTTAAAACAAACGATAGTCTATATGTTTTAAACTATAAAATAAGGAATGCTTTAATAGATAAATTCAAAAAGTTAGACACAATAAACCCTGTGATTGACGATAGATTTATTCAAATAAAATAAATTCAATTAACCCATGAAACGTAGAGATTTTATACAACAAGCTACTGCAGGAACTGCATTAGTATCACTTGGTAGTTTTGGGCTGCAGTCTTTTAGTTCTTCTATAAAAACATCAAAAATCACGATTTTACACACCAACGATGTGCATAGTCATATTGATGCTTTTGGACCCGAAGGTGGCAGAAATGCCAACAAAGGAGGTGTAGCCAGAAGAGCAGGTTTAATTGAATCTATTAGAAAAGAAAATCCTAATACTTTATTATTAGATGCTGGTGATATTTTTCAAGGCACACCATACTTTAACTACTATGGCGGCGAGCTTGAATTTAAATTAATGAGTAAGCTAAAATACGATGCAGCAACTATTGGCAACCATGATTTTGATAACGGTATCGATGGCCTTTATGCACAATTACCACATGCCAAGTTTGAATTTATATCAGCTAATTACGATTTTTCAAATACTATAATGGACACGCATGTAAAACCTTATAAAACATTCAAAAAAGGACATATTAAAATTGGTGTTTTTGGCTTAGGAATTGAGCTTAACGGGTTAGTAGACCCATCTATGTTTAAAGAAACTAAATATTTAGATCCTATTGAAATTTCACAAGATATGACTAGGATTCTTAAAGAAGAAGAACAATGCGATTTAATAATTTGTTTGTCGCATTTAGGGTATAATTACAGAAACAGTGAAACAAAAATTGGCGATTTAAAACTTGCGAATGCAACAAAAAACATCGACTTAATTATAGGCGGACACACCCATACCTTTTTAAGAAAACCAACCATTGTAAAAAACTTAGAAAACAAGAATGTGCTAGTAAATCAAGTTGGATGTTACGGTATTAATCTTGGTAAAATTGATTTTTATTTTGATATTAACAAAAACAAAGCTGCCAATGGCACATCTATAATTGTTTAAGCAAAAATATTATCCGAATTATAACTATTTTGAGCTTTATCTTGTATAACTATACTTTTGTTTTTTTCCATAACATAACTTAAAATCAAATAAATACCAATAGCATAAATCACTCTTTCAAGCATTACAAAACTCCAATCATATACATAATATAAGCTTACATAGTTTAGAATTGTAGAAAAAACCAAACACAACGCTACCATTAAAAAAAGGATTGAAGGTTTTGTATCGTTTGCCAAATACTTTCCAAAGGCTAAAAATATTAATAATATTAAAGAAATATTTTTTACACCAAATAAAAATACTTCTAAACTATCTGGTACAATAGCTTTTAAAATACCATAAAAAGTGTATAAAAAGTAAGTATTTATTAAAAAAACTACAATTAAATAAGTGCCAACAACTTTATCTATTTCAAAAAACTTAAACTTAGAAATTGCAATACTAATTAAACACATATAGCTCAAAAAATAAAAAATACTTGAGGCTTTAATGAAAATTTCATTTTCATTAAACGCTAACGAAACATCACCCAAAAATGAAAATATAAAAAACAAAATAAAAGGAAGACTTAATACTTTATTCTTCATAAAAAATAAGATTAACAAAGCAGGTATAAACAATGCTTTTGTAGTTTGTGAAAACAACACATCTTCACTATAAGTGCCTATGATATTAATAGATACTAAAAGTAATAATACGCTAAAAAAAACCTTATCAAAACTAAGTAGGATTGAATCTTTCATGATATTTTTATAAGTAGGTTGAAAACAAATATAAAAATTAAAATTAATTACAGCGATAAAAACATACTTTTTATCGATTATTTTGTTAGTATATAGTGTTTTACCGATAAAAAAAATGCGTATATGAAAAATGTTCGCATTTAAAATATCTTATTTTTTAATCACAAAACCGAAACCTATACAAAATATGAAAAAGTATATTCCATTAGCATTAAGAATTATTGTAGCAATTATTTTGATACAAACCCTTCGTTTTAAATTCACAGCAAATCCTATTAGTGTGTACATTTTTAAAACTGTTGGATTAGAACCTTTGGGTAGAATTGCCATAGGAATTTTAGAACTTATTGCTGGTATTTTAATTCTTATTCCAAAAACAGTCTGGATTGGCGCAATTTTAACTATTGGAATTATTGGAGGTGCTATAATGATGCATTTAACAAAGCTTGGGATTGAAGTAAATAATGATGGAGGCATTTTGTTTTTTACAGCAATTATTACTTTTATACTAGCATCTATAATTCTTTATCTGTACCAAAAAGACATTCCTATAGTTAACAAGAAATCATAATTATTACTTTATACTCCCTTAAACATCTACTTTATCTTCAAGTTTAGATTGTGGGTACAAGAAGTAAAATGCTAAAAGAAACAAATAGTACGTTTCATAGGCAATTTCATCTTTTATAAATAATATTAATTGGGAATAGAGTAACATATTAAAAACAGACTAAAAAATAGTGTTTTCTTCTCAACAGAAATAAAGTAAAGCAACGCTACAAGATGTATAATTAACACACTTATTTGTATTGCAATAGAATCGTTTCCAAAAAAATCAAAACCGATAAATAAGCTATATTAAACTTATAAAACCAATTAATACTTTTGAAAAGATTATAAAGAATAATTATAAAAATTACCGTACAAACTTAGTGGAATATCTTATTCAAATAAATACTCAATAAAATATTTTAGATTGAAGTTTATAATTACCCTAATTAAATTACCCTAATTGATAACTAATTAACATCTGTAGATATTTCAATTTCTTCTACTTTTAAATTCTCCAGCTTAGACTGTTGATAGAAAAAATAAAATGCTAAAAGAAATAAAGAAACTGAAATAAAATTTAGTGCATTTTGGTGAGCAACATATAAATAAGCAACATTTATTACCTCACTGAAAACAATACATAAAGCTCCAAAAAAGTAGAATAAAGATTTTTTGTTACCTCTATAAAAATAGTTTAAAAGTGATACTGATAATAATAAAAGCATAGTAATATTATATGTGATTTCTATAATATATTCATTTGTTAATTCCAAATAAGGATTTATGGCTTCTTGTAAAATATAAGCTATATAGATGTTTAAACCAGTTAACACTAAAACATGTATTTTGTAATTTTTTAAAATATGAAAACCACAAACAGACTTACATATTTCAAATAAAAGAAAAGCATAAGACAACATACTTAAAATATTTCCGATGTAATAAAAGTACAAATATGGTATAAAATCTATAACAAAAAAAAGTAACTCGGACATAGCATAAAATATCAAAAACAAACTAAAAAATACAGTTTTTGGTTTTACAGAAACAAAATAAAGCAAACCAATTAAAGGAAATGTAATTGAACTAAAACTTGATGCCATAACCTCATCCCCGCTAAATTGAAAAATAACAAAGAGAATGTAAGCAAATACAATTAAACTAATCAAGACTTTCGACTTGTACATAACAACAATTTACAGTTAGAGTACAAATATATAATTTTTTTACAATTAAGCGATAAAAATTACATTTAATCGATAAAATAATTAAATTAAATTAATTTTTGTAAGAATTCATACTCATTTATAATAGTAACATTTAACTGTTCTGCTTTTTGTTTTTTACTAGGCCCCATATTAGTGCCTGCCACTATATAACTTGTTTTTGAAGAAATAGAACTACTAATTTTACCTCCATTTTCTTCGATTAGTTTTTTTAAATCATTTCTACTTATTGATTCAAAAACACCAGTAATTACAATAGATTGTCCTTTTAAAATATTAGTTTGACCGATAAGTTTATCGGCAGATATTTCTAACTGAACTCCAAATTGCTTTAATCTATTTAGAATCAAAACATTTTTCTCATCTTTAAAAAATGCCATAACACTTTGTGCAATTTTAACACCTATTTCATCTACATTTACTAAATCTTCTTCTGAAGCAATTGCCATAGCATCAATGCTTTTATAATGCTTTGCCAATTTTTTAGCTACAGTTTCACCAACAAACCGAATACCCAAAGCAAATAAAACACGCTCAAAAGGAATTAGTTTTGAAGCTTCAATACCTGCTACTAAGTTTTCAGCACTTTTTTCTGCCATACGTTCTAAGGGCATCACTTGTTCTTTTGTTAACTCATATAAATCTGAATAATTATCAATCAAACCTTCATTAACTAAAAGCGCAACAGTTTCGCCACCTAAACCTTCAATATCCATGGCTTTTCTAGAAATATAATGTTGAATGCGTCCAATAATTTGGGGTTTACACCCGTTGTAATTTGGGCAAAAATGTTTTGCTTCACCTTCTAATCGTTCTAATAACGTGCTACATTCTGGACAATGCTTAATATATTGTGTTGGTACAGAATCCGGTTTTCGTTTAGTAAAATCTACAGCAATAATTTTCGGGATAATCTCTCCACCTTTTTCAACAAACACCTCATCACCTACTCTAATATCCAGTTTTTCTATTTGATCTGCATTATGTAAAGACGCACGTTTTACGGTTGTGCCAGCCAATTCTACAGGCTCTAAATTAGCAACAGGCGTTATAGCACCGGTTCTACCAACTTGATAGGTGATACTATTTAATTGGGTTGAAACTTGTTCTGCCTTAAACTTATACGCCATGGCCCAACGCGGTGCTTTTGCCGTATAGCCCAGCTCTTCTTGTTGTTGTAAATCATTTACTTTAACAACAACACCATCGGTTTCGTAAGGCAAATCGTGGCGATGTACATTCCAATAATTTATAAACTCCAAAACCTCTTCAATAGAATTTGTAAGTTTTGCAGCATCTGGCACTTTAAACCCCCATTGTCTTGCCTTTTCCAAACTTTCAAACTGTGTTTTAATTCCTAAATTAGAACCCGTTAAATTATATAATAAGCATTCTAATGGTCGTTTAGCTACTTCTGCGCTATCTTGTAATTTTAAACTCCCCGATGCTGTATTTCTTGGGTTTCTGTATGGCTCTTCTCCTAATTCAATACGTTCTAGGTTCATTTTATTGAACCCATCAAAAGGTAAAACGATTTCACCTCGAATATCGAATTTTGATGGATAATCACCTTTTAGTTGAAGTGGAACGGATTTTATGGTTTTTACGTTTGCCGTAACGTTATCGCCTTGAAATCCATCGCCTCGGGTTACAGCTTTAACTAATAGTCCATTTTCATAAGTTAAACTTATGGATGCACCATCGTATTTTAGCTCGCAGGTATATTGAATATCGCCATCTACTAACTTTTTAATTCGCATTTCCCAATCTTGCAAATCTTCTTTTGAGTACGAGTTATCTAACGAATACATCCGATGCTCGTGTGCAATAGTTTCAAAATTTTTAGTTACTTCTCCTCCAACTCGTTGTGTTGGGGAATTGGCATCAAAAAACTCTGGATATTTCGCTTCGAGTTCTTTAAGTTCTTTTAGTTTTATATCGAAATCGTAATCTGAAATTGTTGGATTATCAAGTACGTAATAATTGTAATTATGCTCTCGTAATTCATTTCTTAGATTTTGTATGTGTTGCTTTATATTCATGTTTTTTGTCACTAATTCACTAATATTTTTTCAACTCCTTACTGAAACTGAAAACTAAATTTTACTCCCTATTATCATCCTATCTTTCTTAAAGATGTCCTGTTTTAATTCTATGTTTTTAAACTGTTTTTGTTTTAATAACTGAATCATATTTTTACCAAGATATTCATTAATTTCAAAAAATAGCATGCCATTAGCATTCAAGTTATTTATTGCAAAATCTGAAATCGCGTTATAAAATAATAATGGATCATTGTCCTTTACAAACAATGCTAAATGCGGTTCGTTGTTTAAGACGTTACTTTTCATTTGTATTTTTTCTTGCTCACGAACATACGGTGGATTGGAAACGATAACATCAAACTTGTGAGATACTGAAACAAGTTCAGCATGACAACACGTTAATACATCAGCCTCAATACATTCAATTTTTACATTATTTAATACTGCATTTTGCTTTGCAATTTGTAATGCTTTTTTACTAACATCCAAAGCATAAACTTTAGCGTTTGGTAAGTTTTTTGCCAAAGCAATAGCAATGCAACCGCTGCCTGTGCCAATATCTAAAATGTTTAATGATTTCTCGACTGCGCTTGAATTGACAGTGTTAATAATCCAATCTACCAGTTCTTCGGTTTCTGGGCGTGGTATTAAAACATCTTTATTTACTTTAAAAGACAAACCGTAAAATTCGGTTTCGCCTAAAATATACTGAATGGGATGCTCTAGTTTTAAAGCTTCTAAAGCATTCAAAATAGCCGCTTTATTTTCAATTTCAAAATTAGGTTCTATGGCTAATTTTAATCTTGAAATTTCATAAAACGAATCAATCAACATAAAAAAGAAACTATCTACTTCTTCTTTTCCATAAATAGCATCTAATGATTCATGAAACGTTTTTTGTATATCTTTTAATTTCAAATTAACCTTTTGTTTTACTATATACTACTATTGTAAACTAAATATTAAAAATCAAATATCTTTTATCATCCAAACACCACAAGAATAGTGCCCTGTGTTTCCTAAAGCACCTTTTAAATGTTTAAATCCATTGGTTTCGTAAATATGAATTGCCGCTTTAAGTTGCGATGCCGATTCTAAATAGCATTGTTTATAACCCATTTTTTTTGCCGCTTGCATACACTTTTCGAACATCAATTTACCATAGCCTTTTCCTCGTACTTTTGGCGAAAAATACATTTTTTGAATCTCACAAACATCAGCTTCAAAATCCCTTAAAGGCTTAATGCCTCCGCCTCCCAATATGGTACCATTATCGTCAATAACATAATAAACATCGTTATCATTTTGATATGACTCATACATCCTTGGTGTTTCATTATCTGTATATGCTGTACCTTCTAACGGAATTTTAAATTCATGGAAACAGGCTCTAATAATAGCCTCTATTTGCGCGTTATCTTCTGGCTTAATTTCTCGAATAACTATAGTATCTTTACTCACTTTAAAACTGTAATTTTATGCATGTGAAGATACTTAAATATAAAAATAACAGAATAAAGCCTTTGATTATTTTATCAACAATATTATCTGTTTTTTTAAGCTGTTCGATTAAAGAAAAGCCTCTATTTTTAAATGTTGAAAATATTAAAGTTATAGAATCGACTTCAAAATATATCACATTTACTGCAGATGCCTTATTTTTAAACCCAAATGATATTGGTGGTGAATTAAAAACAGATGAAATAAAAGTATTTGTGAATGATAATGAAATGGCAACCGTTTCAACCGAAAGTTTTAAAGTTCCTGCTAAAAAAGAATTCTCTATTCCCTTAAAAGCCAATATTCCTACCGATAGTATTTTTAGCAATAAAAACCTTGGCGGATTAATAGGTAGCTTGTTTAGTAAAAAACTTAAAGTGCAATATAAAGGTGATTTAATATATAAGGTTTTAGGATTTTCATACACTTATAATATTGACAAAACCGAAAATGTAAAGATTAAATTATAGCATTGAAAAATCACGAGACATATATAAAACGTTGCTTAGAAATTGCTAAAAATGGATTAGGAACAACCAGACCAAACCCTATGGTAGGTGCTGTAATTGCACATAACAATGTTATTATTGGCGAAGGTTACACAAGTAAACATGGCGGAAACCATGCCGAAGTTAACGCTATAAATTCTGTTGCTAATAAATCATTATTAAAAGAAGCGACACTTTATGTGACTTTAGAACCGTGTTCGCATTTTGGAAAAACACCACCGTGTAGCGACCTTATTATTAAACACCAAATACCAAACGTGGTTATTGGTTGTGTTGATGATAATGAAAAGGTAGCAGGTAAAGGCATCGAAAAACTTAAAAAAGCGGGTTGCAATGTTACCGTTAGTGTTTTGGAAAATGAATGTAAAAATCATCATAAACGTTTTTTTACGTTTCACAATAAAAAACGCCCGTATATTATTTTAAAATGGGCAGAAAGTACTGATGGTTTTATAGCACCTAAAACTAAAAGCAAACAAAAACCAGTTTGGATTACTAATACCTTTTCTAGGCAACTAGTACACAAATGGCGCGCCGAAGAACAGGCTATTTTAGTGGGAACAAATACCGTTACTCAAGATAATCCGAGTTTAACAACAAGAGATTGGACTGGACAAAATCCAATAAGAGCTATTATTGACAAAGAAAATAAGCTATCAAAAGATTATGCGGTTTTTAATAATGAAGCAGAAACGATTCTTATTAGCAAAAGTACTATTGATTTTTCAAAAAACGTAGCTAAGCAAATTTGCGATGTATTGTTTCAAAAAAGTATAAACTCAATAATTATTGAAGGCGGCACCAAAACACTGCAAACCTTTATAGACGAAAATATTTGGGATGAAGCACGCGTATTTATTGGAACTGTTCAATTTAAAAATGGGGTTAAACCACCTAGCTTCTCAGGTAAATTAATTTCAGAAGAAGCTATAATTAACGACACACTTAAAACATATATAAATGGTTAAAACCATAATCTTTGATTTTGGCAACGTATTCATTAATTTAGATATAGAAGGTGCTTTATTACACGCCCTTAAAACATTTAATATAGAATCACTTTCTAATGAAATGACAGCTTTTAATAATTTATATGAACAAGGATTAATTTCAACCGATGAATTTCTTGAGTTTTACACTGAAAATTTCCCGAAGCTTTCAAAAGAAGATTTAATTGAAGTTTGGAATTTTATGTTAAAGGATTTTCCAAAGCATCGTTTAGAATTCCTTCAAAATCTAAAAAAAGAAAACAAATACAAACTCATTCTTTTAAGTAACACAAACGCGCTTCATATAAAATGGATTAAAGAAAATATTCCTTTTTACGAAGATTTTAAAAATTGTTTTAATGCCTTTTATTTATCACACGAAATTCATCTTGTAAAACCGAATAATAATATTTTTGAATTTGTTTTAAACGAAAACAACTTAAAAGCCAAAGCGTGTTTGTTTATTGATGATAATAAAGACAATATAAATACTGCTGAATCTTTAGGCTTTAAAACATGGCATATTAATCCAAATACTGAAGATGTAGTAAATCTTTTCAATACTAAAAACCATTTATTTGACTGAAAAAGATACTTATAAAACTATTAAAACATCCACTGAAGCTATTTTATTTAAAGATAAAAACAGTAAGTTTTTTGGTTATGCCTACCCCATTACTACAGAGGATGATGTAAAACTTTATATAAATAAATTAAAAAAAGAACACCATGCTGCAAGACATTGGTGCTATGCTTACCAAATTGGAACAGAAAATATAAGCTATCGGGCAAACGATGATGGCGAACCCAATAATTCGGCAGGTATGCCCATTTACGGGCAAATACAATCCTTTAATGTTACCAATATTTTAATTGTAGTGGTGCGCTATTTTGGTGGTGTAAAATTGGGCGTTGGCGGTTTAATTAATGCTTACAAAACCACCGCACAATTAACTTTGGAAGCTTCTAAAATTTTAGAAAAAACAATTAATATAGATTACCTTATTACATTCGATTATAAAAACATGAATACCGTAATGCGTATTATTAAAGAGAAAAACCTAAATATTACCAATCAAAAGTTAGAAATGGATTGCCAAATCACAATATCGGTAAGAAAAAAAGAAGCTAACCAAATTTTTGAAATTTTCGATCGCTTATTCGAAATTGTCGTAAAACAACTTTAAATCACAGCTTAATTGCCTCCAAGATATACTCTGGAGCTCTAATGGGTCTATTCGTTTTCATGTCAATAAAAACTAAAGTCGTTTCAGCAGTAGTCAAAATTTCTCCTTTTTCATCAGTAATCTCATACTCAAATTCAATCTTAGCTGTAGGCGCTTTTTTTAGTTGAGTTTTTACATTAATTACATCATCATAACAGGCTGATTTTTTATAGTTTATACTTAAAGAAACTACTGGTAGCATAATACCATTTTCTTCCATAGTCTTATATGAAATTCCTTGTTTGCGTAACCACTCAATACGCCCCATTTCAAGATATAATGCATAATTACCATGATATACCACTCCCATTTGGTCTGTTTCACCATATCTCACTCTTATTTGTATTTCGTCGAATTTCATAAGGATTATTAAATATTTTTTTGTAGTTTCGGCTAGAGCTTAAACATGGGGAAAAATTTCTGAAAATTCAATAGTAATTCATTTTTTTTTTAAGAATTTTGTTCACATATTTGCCAAACCAAGAGGGAAATGAAAATATCAATTTTTCATTTAACAGCTAACTAACAAAAACTACAAAATTTAAAATGAGTATAACTGCGCAATCGGTATGGAATAATTGTCTTGAATTCATAAAGGATAACATCCAACCGCAAGCTTACAAAACTTGGTTTGAACCAATAAAAGCAGTTAAACTTACTGATAATGCTTTAAGCATTCAAGTACCTAGTAAATTCTTTTACGAATGGCTTGAAGAGCATTATGTAAAAATTTTAAAAGTATCGTTAACAAAAGAATTAGGTGAAAAAGCTAAACTTGTTTACATTATTAAAATGGAAAACACGTATGGTAACAAACAGCCTTTTACTGAAAAAATACCAAGTGCCAACAGAAGCTCGGTTAAAGCTCAAGATGTTGATATTCCTTTAAACAATAAGAGTCCAGAATTACGCAACCCGTTTGTAATTCCTGGAATTAGAAATGTAAAGATAGAATCTCAACTTAATCCTAATTATAGTTTTGAAAACTTTTTAGAAGGTGATTCTAATCGTTTAGCAAGAAGCGCAGGATTAGCAGTTGCTGCAAAACCAGGTGGTACTTCATTTAATCCTTTACTTATTTTTGGTGGTGTTGGGTTAGGTAAAACACATTTAGCACATGCTATTGGTGTTGATATTAAAGACAAATATCCAGAAAAAACAGTTTTATATATTTCTGCTGAAAAGTTTACGCAACAATATATAGACTCTGTAAAGAAAAACAATAGAAATGATTTTATTCATTTTTATCAAATTATAGATGTTTTAATTATTGACGATGTCCAATTCTTGTCTGGAAAGTCTGGAACTCAGGATGTATTCTTCCATATATTTAATCATTTACATCAAAACGGAAAGCAAGTCATATTAACGAGTGATAAAGCACCTGTTGACATGCAAGATATTGAACAACGCTTATTATCTCGTTTTAAATGGGGGCTTTCTGCTGAATTACAAAATCCAGATTTTGAAACTAGAGTTTCTATACTAAAAAACAAACTCTATAGAGATGGTGTTGAAATGCCAGATGATATTATTGAGTATGTTGCAAAAAATATTAAAACAAACGTTAGAGAATTAGAAGGTGCCATTATTTCTTTAATTGCACAATCTTCTTTCAATAAAAAAGAAATTACTATTGAGCTTGCTAAACAAATTGTTGAAAAATTTGTTAAGAATACTAAGCGTGAAGTTTCAATTGACTATATACAGAAAATTGTGTCAGATTACTTCCAAATGGATGTCGACACACTTCAATCGAAAACCAGAAAACGCCATATTGTACAAGCAAGACAACTCGCTATGTTTTTTGCTAAAAAATTCACTAAAGCTTCTTTAGCTAGCATTGGTTCTCAAATAGGAAAACGCGATCATGCTACAGTATTACACGCTTGTAAAACAGTAGACAACTTATCTTCAACTGATAAACAATTCAGAAAATATGTTGAAGACATTACAAAAAAACTTTCGGTTTAATTTAAAAATTAACGCTTTCGCGGAACATTATATATGACTAAAATCCTCATGGTTTGTCTAGGCAATATTTGTCGTTCTCCTTTGGCTGAAGGCATTATGCGTTCTAAATTTCCTAATGATACATTTTTAGTAGATTCTGCGGGAACTGCAAATTATCATATTGGTAATGCGCCAGATTCACGCTCTATAGCTGTCGCAAAAAAGTATGGCTTAAATATTTCTGGTTTAAAAGGACGCCAATTTAGTGTATTAGATTTTGATGCTTTTGATTTGATTTATGTTATGGATGAATCTAACTTTAAAAATGTAATTGCTCTAGCTAGAGACGATAAAGATATTGCTAAAGTTAAGTTTATTTTAAATGAAGTTTATCCAAATCAAGACTACAATGTTCCAGATCCTTATTACGGTGGTGACGAAGGTTTTGAAAATGTATACAAAATGCTCGATGAAGCCTGTGATAGAATTGCAGAAAAATTAAATTAACTCCAGCTATAATATTTAGTATTTTTATACACTAATTATTTTCGAAAACAATTTATGAATTCTGCAATTGGCAATTTATACCTTATACCAACAACATTAGGAGACAATGCTCCTTTAGAGGTACTCCCTATATCTGTTAAAAAAGTAGTTGAAGAAGTTAATACCTACATTGTTGAAAACGAGAAAACAGCACGGCGATTTATAAAAAAGATTAGTTCTGGAAAATCACAAGCTACTTTAAAAATGTTTCATTTAAACAAGTTTACAGATTTAAGTGAGCTTCCTGAATTTTTAGAACCTTGTATTAATGGTGTAAATGTTGGTCTTTTATCTGAAGCGGGTTGCCCAGGTGTTGCAGATCCAGGAGCAGATATTGTAAAATTGGCACATCAAAAAAACATAAAAGTAATTCCTTTAGTTGGACCTTCATCTATTTTAATGGCTATGATGAGCTCAGGTATGAATGGCCAAAATTTTACTTTTAACGGTTATTTACCCATTGATAAAGATGAAAGAAAAAAGGAAATAAAACGCTTAGAACGTTTATCTTTTGAGCATAACCAGTCACAAATTTTTATTGAGACACCATATAGAAACAATAAGATGATTGAAGATTTAAGTAATTTATTAGAAAACAATACCGATGTATGTGTGGCTTGCGATATAACTTTACCTTCCGAATTTATTAAAACACAAACAGCAAATAAATGGAAAAAAAATATGGTCGACCTACATAAAAGACCAACCATATTCATTATTCATAAAAGCTAATAAAAACTATATCGCCTTAGCTTTTCTATTTGGCTTCACAAAAGAGGTATCATATCCAGAAAAACGTTTCATATAATACTGTATTGTTGTTCCATAACCATCAGCAAAATTATCTAGACCGTAGCTTCTTAAATATTTTTTAACACTACCTGGTCCAGCCAAATGCGCAGCGGCCAAAATACCAGATTCTGTTACCACGATACCATTAATGCGTTTTCCAACAAAATTCTTTATATCACGGCGTAAAATCCACTTGTTACGCGCTGCATTAGCTACAAATGCTTTTTCTTGAAGTACTGGATTTTTTAAAAAATTTGTGGGGTTATTAATTCCAATCATTTTTAATGTAGAAGCACCAAATTGATATTTACCTAAATACCCAAATGTGTTTACAGAAAAGTAATCGCCTCCAGACTCTTTAAAAGCTAAAGCTTCTTTAAAACCTACAAATGATTTTCCTAAATAAGGAGAAAACGATTTATTAGCATCTGTTGAAGCTAAAAGATCATCTTTGATATTAGTATCTAAACCTACGGTGTAGTCTAAAACTAAACCTTCAGTTGAATACTTTCCTAAATCAATCGTCTCATCAGATGAAAACGAACTATACAATAGAATACATATTGTAAGTGTTAGGGTTAAGTAACTTGCAATACTTTTTCTCATAATTTTTAAATTTCTTCAGTGTATTTTTATTTAATCTACACTTGAAAATTTGAGCGTGCAAAATTAGTCTTTTTTTTAATTAATTCAAAATTACTCGTTTATGTGTTATTTTTAGTAGTACAATAGATGAAACACACAGCTATTTTTATTGAATTCTATAGCTGGAAATGGCACCTTAATGACATTAAAAATATTAAAAACAGATTTCAAAAAACGTGAGTTTGTCCTAATTTTGTTCAAATTTACATCAAAACTTAAATAGAATTGACGTTGTCTATTTTTATTTGTTAACAAGCTATTGTCAACATCTTTAACACCTTGTAACATCCCATCAGCACTGTAACCTAAGGCTATATTTAGCCATTTAGGGATTTTAATATCTTTAAAAAAAGCATGCAAATTAGCACTTAGCCAATAGGTTTGTCCGTTATAATCCTTTAAAACTTGCTCTAAAAAATGTTCACCTAACTTATTTGGGGATTGCGAAGCGTATTTTGTTTGATGAAAAGAAAATTTTAAATTGATGCGTTGCTCGTTCCATAATAATTCTTGACCAACATATAAACTCGTACCAGCAGCATTTGAGGCAATGTCTCCCCAAGAAAAACCCCATTCTTGTGAAAATCCATCCAAAATTTCAACAGTTGTGAGGAATCCAAATCCTAAAGTTGCCCCATAAATTAATTGATCTTTTTTACTAACACCACTCCATTTTAAAACCTGAGCTCCAAACTTACCAACTTGGTACGATGTAAATACATGTCCCATTTTATCCATTTGTAACCATTCGTTGTTATCATTGATGGTATGAAACTTTGAGCGATCAAAATCAGAATACCATAATTGGTTTAACCCAACTAAGGTAGCACCAGCTAAAGAAGCTTCGGTAATAACTACAGCATTTCTTCTAGATTTATTTAGTGTATCACTTGGTGTTAAAAAAGAATCGAGTTTAGTTTGAGAGAAAGAAAATGATGATATTAAAACAAAAATAGATAGGTATTTGAACTGTTTAAAGACCACTATCTTCTTATACCTTTATTATTTATCCAACGAATATACTCTTGCTTATTTCGGTTATGCTGCGCTAGAGTTTTTGCGAATTTGTGATAGCCAAAATTTTCAACATTTACTACAAAATAATAGTAGCTATGCTTTTCATGGTTTAAAACCGCATCAATTGATGACACATCTGGCATTGTAATTAATCCTGGAGGTAAACCTGCATATTTGTATGTATTGTATGGTGAATCTATTTCTAAATCTTTATATAGCACACGTTTTATAACTTTCTCAAAGTCTCCTGTTTTTTTCTTTAACGCATAAATAACTGTTGGGTCTGCTTGCAAAGGCATTCTCTTTTTTAGTCTATTAATGTAAACTCCTGCAACACGTGGCCTTTCGTCTACTTTAGCTGTTTCTTTTTGCACAATAGATGCTAGAGCAATAACTTCATTTTCAGATAAACCAATTGCTTTTGCTTTTGCTTTTCTTGAATCATTCCAAAAGCGGTTATACTCTTTTAACATGCGACTGGTAAATTTTTCAGCCGAAGTATTCCAGAAAAATTCATAACTATTAGGTATATACATACCCAAAGCTGTTTCTTCTTTAAAATTGTTTTCATTTAAAAAAGTCTTATTTTTCATTGCATCTAAAAGCGAAATGCTGTCAGCTTCAATTTGCGAAGCTACACGACCAGCTAATTTCTCAAGTGTTTCTTGATTGTTAAAAGATACTTTAATAGGTATATTATTACTTCTAATTGAATTAACAATATCATTATTGCTCATATTCTTTTTAATAGCAAAACGACCTGCTTTTATATTATTTACATATTTTTTTTGTTCTGCTAAAGCATCAAACTTATCAATATCTTTAAGAAGTGGCACTAGCTGTTTGCGTACTTCTTTATAAGTATCGGTAGATTTAACAAAAATATAAGCCGTATCGTTATTAAACGCTGTATTTGGACTAAACATGGTATTATATACATAATATGCAAAATAAGCTGCGACTGCAAGCCCAATAAACACAATAGCTAAGAGTATTTTTTTTATATACATTTAATTATTTATAAGCTGAAATAAATATTCGTTTTTATACAAACCATTAACGTGGTTCCACTCTTTTTTTAATCCCACTTTTTCAAACCCTTGTGTTTTGAAAAGTTTAATACTAGTTTCGTTTTCTTCAGAAATGTTACAATATAATTGATGCAATCCTAAATGTGTGAAACTATATTTTATTAATAATTGTAAAGCCTCACTGCCGTAGCCTTTTTTTCTATCGGTTTCATCTTTAATTAAAATACCAACTCCTGCTCTACCGTTTTTAAAATCGAAATCGAACAAATCAATCAATCCTAAAGTTTCTTCGTTATAACTCGAAATAACCAAACGCAATTGTTTTACTTCAAAAATATCCTTTTGTGAATGTTCTAAATATTGTTTTATTAAAAATTTAGAATACGGTGTTTGGGTGTTACTAATTTCCCAAACTGATTCGTCATTTTCTATAGCATGAATAAACTCTAAATCTTCAGGTTCTAAAGCTCGTAAGTATATGTTTTTGCCTTTTAATGTTATCATATACTTCCTTGATAAACTAATTTTGCTGGTCCTATTAACCAAACATTATTATAAATACCATTTTCAATATTAAACGATACTTGCAAATTACCACCTTGCGTTTGCAAAGTAATCAGATTTTTTTCTGTTTCACCTATATAATGCATTGCTAATGCAACAGCTGTAACACCAGTGCCACATGACAAAGTTTCATTTTCTACACCTCGCTCGTAAGTTCTTACTTTAAAAGATGTATCAGATTGTTTCTTAACAAAATTTACATTACTTCCTGCTTCATTATAGGGCACTCCGTAACGTATTTTTGCTCCTTTCGTTTTAATATCAAAATTTTCTAAATTTTCTTCAAACTGCACATGATGTGGAGACCCTGTATTTAAAAAAACATGGCTTTTGTGGTTTTCAACAGCTTCAACATTCTGCATTTGTAATTTAACAATATCGCCCTCAATTGTAGCATGATGTAATCCGTCAATCGCCTCAAAAATCGCCTTATTACTAATTACACCTAACTGCTTTGCAAAAGCTACTAAGCAACGTCCGCCATTTCCACACATAGAGCTTTGGTTTCCGTCTGCATTATAATATACCATTTTAAAATCTACCTTATCGTGGTTTTCTAAAAGTATAAGTCCATCTGCTCCTATGCCAAAACGTCTGTCACATAAAAAAGCAATGTGTTTGGTATTATTTTTGTCGAATGTTTGTAGACGATTATCTATCATCACAAAATCGTTTCCTGTACCTTGATATTTATAAAAAATTTGCTGCATAATTATAACGCAAATATATAAATATTAAATCGGTTTTTTGATTGTTAAATAGCCGTTAAATAACACGTTAAAAATCGTTAAAATTGATTTACAAATTCAATAAATA
>NZ_CAXIBN010000012.1:0-33156 GCF_964021735.1 uncultured Wocania sp.
ACTATTACAAAATGGCAGTAGAAGTAAAAGAATTACTTGAAGCAGGTGTACACTTCGGACACCTTACACGTAAGTGGGATCCAAACATGGCACCTTACGTATATATGGAGCGTAACGGCATCCATATTATAAACCTATACAAAACAGCGGCTAAAATTGACGAAGCTGGAGCAGCACTTGCAAAAATTGCAGCTTCAGGACGTAAAATTTTATTCGTTGCAACAAAAAAACAAGCAAAAGATATTGTTGCTGAAAAAGCTGGAGACATTAATATGCCTTACATCACTGAAAGATGGCCAGGAGGCATGTTAACTAACTTTGTTACTATTAGAAAAGCGGTTAAAAAAATGGCCTCTATTGATAGAATGAAGAAAGACGGTACATTCATGACCTTATCTAAAAAAGAACGTTTACAAGTAGATCGTTTAAGAGCCAAGTTAGAAAAAAACTTAGGTTCTATAAGTGACATGACTCGTTTACCAGGTGCTTTATTTGTTGTAGATATTAAGCGTGAGCATATCGCGATTAAAGAAGCTCAAAAATTAAACATTCCTATTTTTGCAATGGTTGATACCAACTCTGACCCACGTCAAGTTGATTATGTAATACCTGCAAATGATGACGCTTCTAAATCGATAGATAAAATATTAACGCATGTAGCATCTGCAATATCTGGAGGATTAGCAGAACGTAAAGCTGAAAAAGATGCAACTGCAGCTCCTAAAGAAGAATCTTCTAAAACTAAAGCGAAAACTGAAGCAGTAGTTGAGAAAGATGCGCCTAAAGCTAAAGCTGCACCAGCTAAAAAAGCTGTTGCTGAAGAAGAAGAATAAAACATTAATACAACACAAATAAGTCGTTTAGTTTTTTTCTTCGTTGAAAATATATTGAACGACTTTTTTAAATTATAATAACTATGAGTACTACAGTAAAAATAACAGCCGCTGAAGTAAATAAATTAAGACAAGCTACAGGTGCAGGTATGATGGACTGCAAAAAAGCCTTAGTTGAAGCCGAAGGTGATTTTGATAAAGCTATCGCAGTTCTTCGTAAAAAAGGACAAAAAGTAGCTGAAAAGAGAGCAGATAGAGACTCATCTGAAGGAGCTGCTGTCGCTAAAATTAACGCAAGCCAAACTGAAGGTGTTGCCATTGTTTTAGGATGTGAAACAGATTTTGTTGGTAAAAACGAAAACTTTTTAGCTCTAGCTAATGATTTAGCTGATATTGCTTTAAAATCTGATACTAAAGAAGATTTTTTAGCTGCTGATTTTGGAGGTATGACAGTTGCTGAAAAATTAGTTGAACAAACAGGTGTTATTGGTGAAAAATTAGACATTACTGCTTTTGAGAAATTAGAAGCACCTTTTGTTGGTTCTTACGTTCACATTAACAAAATTGCTGCATTAGTAGGATTAACTGCTAAAGTTGATAATGCTGATGTTTTAGTAAAAGACGTAGCAATGCAAGTCGCTTCAATGGGAGCAACTTCATTATCTTACAAAGATTTTGACCCTGCTTTTGTAGCATCAGAAACTGAAGCTAGAATTGCTGTTATTGAAAAAGACAATATTGAATTAGGTCGCTTAGGTAAAACGCTTAAAAACGTACCTAGCTATATTTCTATGGCGCAATTAACTCCAGAAGTTATCGCTGAAGCTGAAGAAGCTGCTAAAGCTGAATTAAAAGCTGAAGGGAAACCTGAACAAATCTGGGACAGAATTTTACCTGGTAAAATGGAACGTTTCATTTCTGATAACACAACATTAGATCAAGAACAATGTTTGTTAGATCAAAAATTTATCAAAGATGAAAAGAAAACTGTTGCAGATTATGTTTCTACATACGGTGAAGTTGAAATCTCAGGTTTCAAACGTGCTACAGTAGGATAACAAACTCTTGCGAAAGCAAAAATAAATACAATTCAAACCACTACTCTTTAAAAGAATAGTGGTTTTTTTTATTCAAAAATTCAAGTTTTATATAAATTCAAAAAATAAAAAATTTATGTAGCTTTGCTAAACTTCAAATTTTAAAATGAAATGCGCCTAAAAAATTATATTAACCTAAATGTTAAAGGGCGAATTACATTAGAACATAATAAAGTAATAGAATTTATCTAATGAAATACAAAAGAATACTCCTCAAACTATCAGGTGAAGCCTTAATGGGCGATCGCCAATATGGTATAGACCCAGAACGTTTAGCAGAATATGCTCAAGATATTAAAGCCGTTACAGAAAAAGGTATTGAAGTTGCCATTGTAATTGGTGGCGGCAATATTTTCAGAGGCGTAGCTGGAGCTATGAATGGTATGGACAGAGTTCAAGGTGATCACATGGGCATGCTAGCAACCGTAATAAATGGTTTAGCACTGCAAAATGCTTTAGAAGATGCTGGTGTAAAAACGCGTTTGCAAACCGCTATAAAAATAAACGAAGTTGCAGAACCTTTTATAAGACGTAAAGCTATGAGTCACCTCAACAAAGGACGCGTTGTTATTTTTGGTGGTGGTACAGGAAATCCTTATTTCACAACAGATTCGGCTGCTGTTTTAAGAGCTATTGAAGTTGAAGCTGATGTTATTTTAAAAGGTACGCGTGTTGACGGTATTTACAATACCGACCCAGAAAAAGATACCTCGGCAATAAAATTTGACCACATTACTTTTGAGGATGTTTTAAGAAAAGGATTGAAAGTTATGGACACCACAGCGTTTACGCTAAGTCAGGAAAACAAACTCCCAATAATTGTTTTCGATATGAATACAAGAGGTAATTTAATGAAAGTTGTTTCTGGCGAAAAGATTGGTACAGAAGTCAATATTTAATTTTGGCGCAATTTTTGAAATTATTGATATAAAATTAAAAAATATGAATGAAGACGTACAATTTATATTAGACACAGCTAAAGAATCCATGGATAATGCCATGAAACATTTAGAAAAACAATTGATAAACATTAGAGCAGGAAAAGCAAGTCCTGCAATGCTTGGTAGCGTTATGGTAGATTATTACGGCTCACAAACGCCATTAAGTCAAGTAGCAAACGTAAACACACCAGACGGAAGAACCATAACGGTTCAGCCATGGGAAAAGAGTATGTTACAAGAGATTGAGCGTGGTATCGCTTATGCTAATCTTGGTTTTAATCCAATGAATAACGGAGAAACCATTATTATTAATGTGCCACCATTAACTGAAGAACGTCGCCGTGATTTAGCAAAACAAGCAAAATCTGAAGCTGAAGACGCAAAAATCAGTGTTAGAACTGCTCGAAAAGACGCTATGAACGACGTTAAAAAGCATGATGATATTTCAGAAGACCTAAAAAAGAACGCTGAAATTGACATACAACAAATGACTGATAGTTATGTTAAAAGGATTGATGACGTCTTTGATAATAAAGAAAAAGAAATCATGACCGTATAATTTAAGAAGCGACAAAAACGTCGCTTTTTTTTATAACCATAAGCTTTTATCGCGCACATGCTAAAACATTGTACAACCTTCCTGTTTTTTATTTTTACAATGTTCGCGTACTCGCAATCTTTTTCTGATAATGATATTGAGCCTAAGCAAGATTCAATAAAAAAAAGTGCTTTTATTAAGCAACTTGGTAATGGTTTTTTACCAACCAAATATTTTAATTTCGATTTACGCTATTTAATAAAATACAATCAATACGAGGCTATCAGAACTGGTATTGGCGGAGTAACTAATGAAGCGTTTTCAGAGACGTTTAGAATCAACGGTTATACCGTTTACGGTTTTAAAGATCACCGTTTTAAATATAGTATTGGTGCTGGTTTAAGGCTGTCTGAAAAAACGAATACATGGATAAATGCATCATACACTAATGATTTACAAGAAACAGGGAGTACTAAATTTTTAACTGACAAACGTTTTTTTCAGTTTTTCGAACCCCGCTTATTAAATATCGATTTGTTTCATAAACACGTTACAAAATCAATTTCTTTACAACATCAATTAGTACCAAAACTATTAACCGAAACACAATTTGCAGTAAGTAATATAAACCCAACTTACAACTATCAATACGTATTTAATACCAATACACTTAGCGAATTTCATTTAAGCACCATAACTTTAGCATTACAATGGAGTCCTTTTAGCCATTTTGAATATGTCGAAAATAAATTAGTTGAAACTAAAGAGAGCCATCCAAAATTCACACTTCAGTTTACAAATAGTTTTAAAAATTTATTTAATAGCAATATCAATTTTTCAAAACTAGACTTTAGAACCATTCATAAAATACAGCATAAAAACGAAGCACTTTCAGAAATTACTTTAGTTTCTGGAATTACTTCAGAAAATGCACCCTTAACGCATTTATATCATGCTTATCCAAATAATATTAGCAAAGAAACCATTATGCAACGCTTCTCAGTAGCAGGTTTAAATAGTTTTGAAACGATGTTTTTTAACGAATTTTTTTCAGATAAATTTACCACGTTTCAACTTAAACATTATATAGCACCATTTAAAATTTCTGAGCGTTATCAGCCTCAATTGGTATTAATAACACGCTATGCTATTGGCAATATAAAAAATCCAGAAAGGCATCAAAATGTAAGTTTTAATTCATTAAAAGAAGGTTATACAGAATCTGGTTTCGAACTTAATAAATTACTCTTTGGCTTTGGCTTAAGCTTTACTTACAGATATGGCGCCTATCATTTACCCGAAATTGAAGATAATGTTGCTCTTAAATTTACCTTTAACGTAACATTATAAGTCAATTAAAGTTAGATATAGATTGGTTTTTTCTACCTTTGCGCATCTTTAAAACATAGTATGTTTAAACTATTTACAGCAAATTTTTGGGATATAACTGCAAGACTTATTTTACGCAATAAAATTGCTATTCTTGTTGTTATAATTGCTACTACTATACTTTTTAGTTTTCAATGGAAAAACATGCGTTTTTCGCATACCGAAGCTAATTTATTACCAGACAACCACGAAGTTAATGTTATTTATAATGATTTTTTAAAAATCTTTGGAGAAGAAGGGAATTTAATTATTCTTGGCATTAAAGATGCTTCCTTTTTTACAGTTGAAAAATTAAATGCTTGGAATAAACTTTCAGAAGATTTTAAGCAATTTGAAGGTGTAGAAACAGTAGTTTCTATTAAAGATTTACAAAAACTTGTTAAAGATAATGCTAATGAAAAATTCATTCTTGAACCTTTTATAAAAGACTCTGTTTCATCTTTAAAACAAATAGAAATACTTCAAGATGAACTTTTTAACAAGTATCCGTTTTATGATAATTTCCTGTTTAATAAAGAAAGTAAAACGATTAGAACAGCGATTTATTTAAAAAAAGATATTGTTAATACATCGGCAAGAAAAGACTTTATTATTGATGTTTTAAACCCAACTATTGAAGCCTTTGAAACAGCCAACAATTTAGATGTTAGGGTTTCTGGAATGCCATATATTAGAACGCTTAATGCTCAACTTATAGTTGACGAAATTAGTAAGTTTATTGGTGCTGCATTATTAGTAACATCGCTAATATTCTTTTTCTTTTTTAGGTCGTTTAGAGCCACTTTTATTTCACTTATTGTAGTTTGTATTGGTGTTATGTGGACTTTGGGTATTCTTGGTTTATTAAATTACGAAATCACAGTTTTAACAGCTTTAATTCCGCCTTTAATAATAGTTATTGGTATACCAAACTGCATCTTTTTAATTAACAAATACCAGCACGAAGTAAAACTGCATGGCAATAAAGTAAAATCATTACAACGTGTTATTACTAAAATTGGAAACGCTACGTTAATGACAAACGTTACTACAGCCTCTGGTTTTGCAACATTTATTTTAACAGAAAGCAAGCTTTTAAAAGAGTTTGGTATTGTGGCCTCATTAAGCATTTTAGCCATTTTTATTTTGTGCTTACTTATAATCCCTATTATTTACACCTTTTTACCCTACCCAAAAGACCGTCATTTAGAGCACTTAAATAAGCGTTGGATTGGTGGTTTTGTAGATTGGATGGAACGCATGGTAAAACAAAAACGTATTGCTATTTATGCGACATCGGTCGTTTTACTAATAGCTAGTATAATTGGTATTTATCAAATTAAAATTTCTGGTAGTTTAATTGAAGATATGCCACAAAACTCAGAGTTTGTAAACGATATTCGGTTTTTTGAAAATGAATTTAATGGTATTATGCCTTTAGAAATTATGGTTGATAGCAAACGCAAAAAAGGTGTTATGAAACTATCTACTTTAAAGCGCATGAGCGAGCTAGAAGATTTAATTATTGAAACACCCGAATTATCAAAACCCATTTCTGTTGTTGGCCTTGTAAAATATTCTAAACAAGCTTACTATAATGGTAATCCAAAACATTATCAACTACCAACATCTCAAGAAAATAGTTTTATTTTATCATACGCAAAAAACTCATCTTCAAATGTCGATTTGCTTAAAAACTTTGTTGATAGCACGGGTCAATATGCCCGTATTACGACATTTATGAAAGATATTGGTACCGATAAAATGGAACGTATTGAAGAAAATCTTCAAACTAAAATAGACAAAGTTTTTCCTAAAGAACAATATAATGTTACTATGACGGGTAAAGCTTTGGTGTTTCAAAAAGGAACAAAATATTTAGTAAAAAACCTAGCTATTTCATTATCATTAGCCATTTTTCTTATTTCATTATTTATGGCTTATATGTTTAGATCTGGAAGAATGATTATTGTATCACTCATACCAAATTTACTACCATTATTAGTAACCGCAGGTTTAATGGGGTATTTGGGCGTGCCTATAAAACCTTCAACCATATTAGTATTTAGCATTGCTTTTGGAATATCGGTAGATGATACCATTCATTTTTTAGCAAAATACAGACAAGAGTTACTTGCAAATCATTGGAAAATTAAAAAATCTGTTTATGCTGCTTTACGCGAAACTGGTGTAAGTATGTTTTACACATCCATCGTTTTATTCTTTGGTTTTTCTGTGTTTACCATTTCTAGTTTTGGTGGCACAGTAGCTTTGGGTGCATTGGTTTCTGCTACTTTACTTTTTGCAATGCTTTCAAATCTCTTATTATTGCCATCGTTATTACTGTCTTTAGAACGCAGTATTGCTAACAAAGAAGTATTAAAAAAGCCTTCAATAAATATTATTCCAGAAGGAGATGATGACGAAAACATTAATGAATAAAAGATAAAAAATTATCTTTGCACTTTAAATTTAATACACATGCAATTACGTACCGTTTCAGAATTATTATCGCAAGATATTACCTTGCCAGAAGTTGAAGTTAAAGGATGGGTAAGAACCTTTAGAGCTAAGCGTTTTATAGCTTTAAATGATGGTTCTACCTTAAATAATATTCAATGTGTGGTAGACTTTGAAAATACAGACGAAGCTATTTTAAAACGTATAACAACTGGTGCTGCACTTCATATAAAAGGCGAATTGGTGGAAAGCCAAGGTAAGGGTCAAAACGTTGAGATTAATGTAACTTCTATTGACATTTTAGGAGATTCTGATCCAGAAACTTTTCCTATTCAACCCAAAAAACACTCGTTTGAGTTTTTAAGGGAGAACGCCCATTTACGTACACGAACCAATACGTTTAGTGCCGTTATGCGTTTACGCTCTGCACTATCGTTTGCCATTCATAAATATTTTAACGAGAACGGATTTTACTATATGCACGCGCCAATTATAACAGGAAGTGATGCCGAAGGTGCCGGTGAAATGTTTCGCGTTACCAATTTAGATGCTAAAAATCCGCCATTAAATGATGAAGATGAAGTTGATTATAAAGAAGATTTCTTCGGAAAAGAAACCAACTTAACGGTTTCGGGACAATTAGAAGCAGAAACTTATGCGATGTCTTTAGGTAAAGTCTATACTTTCGGGCCAACATTTCGGGCTGAAAACTCAAATACATCACGCCATTTAGCTGAATTCTGGATGATTGAACCAGAGGTAGCTTTTATGGATTTAGCAGGTAATATGGATTTAGCCGAAGATTTCATGAAATCTGTAATAAGCTATGTTTTAGAAAATAATCATGAAGATTTAGAATTTTTAGACAAACGTTTATTTGACGAAGAAAAAACAAAACCACAAGCAGAGCGTAGTGACATGACTTTAATAGAAAAATTAAAATTTGTTACCGAAAATAACTTTAAACGTGTAAGCTACACAGAAGCCATTGATATTTTACGAAACAGTAAACCAAATAAGAAAAAGAAATTCAAATACATCATTAACGAATGGGGTGCAGATTTACAAAGTGAACATGAGCGTTTTCTAGTAGAAAAGCATTTTAAATGCCCTGTAATTTTGTTCGATTACCCAGCAAACATAAAAGCCTTTTACATGCGCTTAAACGAAGATGGGAAAACCGTTCGTGCTATGGATATTCTATTCCCAGGTATTGGAGAAATTGTTGGTGGGGCTCAGCGTGAAGAGCGTTTAGACATATTAAAAGAAAAAATGAAAGCCCTTAATATTGATGAAGAAGAATTATGGTGGTACCTAGATTTAAGAAAATATGGTACAGCAGTACATTCTGGTTTTGGTTTAGGCTTCGAGCGATTAGTTATGTTCGCCACAGGAATGAGTAATATTAGAGACGTCATTCCGTTTCCAAGAACACCACAAAATGCAGAATTTTAATAAATCAATTTAAAAAGAATTGTTAGTTGGTAACTAAGAGATAAAAGTTTTTTTTACTTTTATCTTAAACCAAATCGTAATATGCTTAAACAATATTTACAGTTCAAATTATCGCAAAAGTTGTCGCCGCAACAAATTCAATTAATGAAATTGATACAGTTGCCTACACAAGCTTTCGAGCAACGCTTAAAACAAGAGCTTGAAGAAAATCCTGCGCTTGAAGGTGGTAAAGAAGAACATGACAGTGATTACGATTCTGATTTAGATAATTCTACGGACGATTTTAATGATAATGAAACTATAAATACCGAAGATATAAATGTTGATGAGTATTTAAGTGATGATGAAATTCCCGATTATCGCACACAAGTAAATAATTATAGCAGTGATGATGAAGAAAAAACAATGCCGTATGCTGCAGGAACATCATTCACACAGCATTTAATTAATCAATTAAACACGTATAGACTATCTGACGAAGAACGTGACATTGCAGAGTTTTTAGTAGGAAGTGTTGACGAAAGTGGTTATATACGTCGTTCCTTATCAGACATTACAGACGATTTAGCATTTACACAAAACGTGTACACCGATGAAGAAAAAGTAGCTTCTGTTTTACGTATTGTGCATCAATTGGATCCTGCTGGTGTTGGAGCACGAAACTTACAAGAGTGTTTAAGTATTCAGCTACATAGAAAAGAAAAAACGCCGGACATAGAATTAGCGTTAAATATTATTGATAATGCTTTTGATCAGTTCACTAAAAAACATTATCAAAAGTTAATTCAAAAATTCGATATTACAGAAGCTCAATTAAAAGATGCAATTTCAGAAATTGAACATTTAAATCCTAAACCAGGTGGTTCGTATGCTGGAAACAATAGAATTGTTGAGCATGTAGTTCCAGATTTTGCTATTAAAATTGTTGATGGTGAATTAGAGTTGACGCTTAATGGCAGAAATGCTCCTGAACTTCATGTATCTAGAGAGTATAATAATATGCTAAAAGGCTATAAAGACAGTAAAGAAAAATCGAGTTCGCAAAAAGATGCCGTTATTTTTATTAAGCAAAAACTAGATGCTGCAAAATGGTTTATTGAGGCTATTAAACAACGCCAACAAACATTATTTGTAACGATGAGTGCTATAATGCATTATCAAAGTGAATATTTTTTAACTGGTGATGAGCGTAACTTAAAACCAATGATTTTAAAAGATATTGCAGATGAAATATCAATGGATGTTTCAACAGTATCACGAGTGGCTAATAGTAAATATGTAGATACCCCTTATGGTACTAAATTGATAAAAGAGTTCTTTTCTGAATCGATGAAAAACGATCAAGGTGAAGATGTCTCAACAAGAGAAATAAAAAAAATTTTAGAAACTGTTATTGAAGAAGAAGACAAACGTAAACCATTAACAGACGAAGCTTTAGCTTCAATTTTAAAAGAAAAAGGTTACCCTATTGCACGACGAACCGTTGCAAAATATAGAGAACAATTAGATATTCCTGTAGCACGATTACGCAAAAAAATATGATAGATCGTATTTTAAAAAGTATCTCGTTTATTTTCCATCCTCTATTAATGCCTTTGTTTGGTGTTGTATTTTACTTTGCAAAATCGCCTAGATTTATTCCTAATGAAATTATTCAAGCTAAATTAATTTCACTCTTCATCTTAACCGTTATTTTACCCATATTATTATTCTTTTTATTAAAAACTTTAGGTAAAGTAAAATCTATCTATTTAGAAAGTACAAGAGAGCGCATTTTTCCGCTCTTACTCAATTGTGTGGTTATTATTTTAGTATTACAGCGTATAATTACTCCAAGCCAAGTTATTGAGCTATACTTCTTTTTTGTAGGTATATTAATTTCAACATTAGCTTGTTTAATTTTAGCAATTTTTAAATTCAAATCAAGTATACATATGATTGCTGTATCTGGGGTGTTTATGTTTTTTATAGCTTTAAGTATTCATTTTAACATAAATATAAATGGTACATTAGCTTTAATGTCAATCATTACTGGAGCAGTTGCAACTTCAAGATTACACTTAAATGCTCACACTTATAAAGAATTAATTATTGGTTTTTTTGTAGGTATGTTTCCGCAGTTAATTTTAGTTAACTATTGGCTCTAAATACTTCCTTTACTGTAGAGTAATGAAAAATACATTTATAAGATATAAAACATCAAACCAACTTTAATAGCATTCACCTCTATTTTATCACCATTTAGTTTGGCATCATTAGAAAATATAGAGCTTAAAGCATAATACAAATGAAGATTCCAAGTGTTATAACCAACACTTAAAGTTAATCCATATTGAAAATTATTAAATTCGTTAATATTATTATATTTTAAAGCCCCCAAATCTCCAGCATATTTAGTTGTATTTGTAAATACATATCCGAGCTTAAAACCCGTATAAATACGCCAAAAATCGTAATCGGTTGCAGTAGATGTTCGCCATCTAAATTCAATGGGCAACTCAATCAAATGCATCGAAAACTTGTTTTTAGAATACGTATCGCTATCACTTAAAATACTATATTCAAAATTTCCAAAACTATCTTTATTAACGAGTAGATTTTGATTAAAAGAATTTGCAGAATATCCAACACCTATACCAATGGCTAAATTCCGCTTTTTGTTAATTGGCATGTCTTTAATAAACCCTAAATGAAAGCCTGTTGAAAATCCACTTTGCGATAGGTTACTTGGTATATTTCCTAATAAATTATAGGTAATACCTACATAAAATTGATCTTCTTTATATAGAGAATCTCCAACTTTACTTTGAGTCTCTTGAGAAAACATCAAATAAGAGCCTAATATAAAAAGTAAAATAAAAAAGAAATTTTTCATTTATCAAATGCCTGTTTTATAGTAACTATACAAGTATAATTAAAATTGTACTCACGATAAAAAATAAAAGCGCTTTGAATTAACAAAACGCTTTTATAGTATAAAATTAAGATTGTTTTATTTTATGTTGCTTAACGCATCTCCAATACCAGTAGTATAGTTAATTTTTAATGCATTTACTTTACGTAGTTCTTGTTTTACATCTCCAACAATTCCCATGTTAGCTTCTTTATCAACTTTTAAGGAGACTGTTAAAAACGGTATTAACTCTTCTCTTAAAGCTAACCTTTCAGCATCAATAAACCTTCCAACTTCAGAAACATCAGCAAATTTATCATTAAGCTGAATTCTTGCAACAGTACCAAATTTTTTATAGTTTTCACTTGGCTTACCCATGTAAATATAACTAACTGGATATTTTTTATCAAGCTTTTCAACTTGATCTGCCAGTGGTAATTGGTTTTGTATAAAGAGTGTATCTTCTCTCATTACGGTAGCAACCATAAAAAAGAATAATAACATGAATACAATATCTGGTAATGATGCTGTGTTAACAGGAGGTAATCCTCCATCTTTTTTCTTTTTAAATTTAGACATAATCTTTAATCTTCTTTAATTCTAAATTATTCTACAACTTCTGAAAGTTTTTGAGGTATTTCTAACTTAATTTGATCGATAACCTCTTTTAACTTTTCTTTATTACCAGTCCATCTAACATCCTTTTGGTTGTTTTGCATTTTAATAAAATCCATATCATTAAATCCTTTTTGAGGACCTAACTCAAGAGCTCTTCTATTTCTTAATATATTATAAGCTGCAACCAATTCGTTTTGAACGGCTATATAAGCTGCATAAGATGTCTCACGATCGTTCTTTAAAGATATAATAGCTTTATCTGGGTGATCAGATGAATTTGGATCTTTCTTCCCTTGACAATAATCACATGTATTACCATTATTATCAGTTCCTCCTCCGTTATCTAAAAATTCAACAGCTGCTTGTCGTAAATCTTTAATTTGCATGGGTTCATCTTCAACCAATAACTGATCGTTTTTATTCAATAAAACAGTAAAAATATTTTTCTGCTTTATAATTGGCGGTTCTACTTCACTATCATCAATAGGTGGTAGTTTACGGTTAATACCAGAATCTTTTGGAATGGTAGTAGTAACCAAGAAAAAGATTAATAGTAAGAAAGCAATGTCGGCCATTGAGCCTGCATTAACTTCTGGTGCTGCTCGTTTTGCCATATTACTTTATCATTTTTTTAATTCCGAAAAACAACATTGATGCTCCTGCAATAGCTAATAGGAAATAGAACAAATACAATCCTGCCCCTAATAATTTTGAGCCTCCAGCAGATAACATATCGCCATCTTTTAATGGTGTTTCTACCCCTTTAGCAAAACCGAAATAGCAAATAGCTGCTAACAATGCAAATATTCCAAGACCTTTTAAGGTGCTCTTCATGGTTTCAGAATCACTAAAAATATTTTTTAAACTAAATATAACAACAAATGCTAAAGTTAAAATCAAAACTAAGTAACCTATGTACATAAACGTATTTACTGTACCACTAGATTCACCTAGCTTAATAGCTTCATCGCCTGTTGATATTATCATTGCTAGAAATACAATAGAAAGGACTCCTACTATACCTAACAATATGGTTAATACTTTTTTCATAATACTTACAATTTTAAATTATTACTTCTTTTGTCTTATTAGCATATCCATTAACGTAATAGAAGCGTCTTCCATATCGTTAACAATGCTATCAATTTTCGCAATAATGTAATTGTAAAAAATTTGAAGTATAATTGCCACAACTAAACCAAATACCGTTGTTAAAAGTGCTACTTTAATACCACCAGCTACTAATGAAGGGTTCATATCTCCAGCAGCTTCAATTTTATCGAAGGCTTGAATCATACCAATTACCGTACCCATGAAACCAAGCATTGGTGCTAGTGCAATAAATAAAGAAATCCAAGAAACGTTTTTCTCTAACTGTCCCATTTGAACACCACCGTAAGCTACAACAGCTTTTTCAGCAGCTTCAATACCTTCGTCTGTTCTATCTAATCCTTGATAGAATATAGAGGCGATAGGTCCTTTTGTGTTTCTACAAACTTCTTTTGCTGCTTCAACTCCACCAGACGCTAATGCATCCTCAACATTTTGAGTTAATTTTTTTGTGTTTGTTGTAGAAAGGTTTAAAAAGATAATTCTCTCGATAGCAATTGCTAAACCTAAAATTAAACATAATAATACAATACCCATAAATCCTGGACCTCCTTCAACGAACCTCTTTTTTAGTTCTTGATGAAATCCAAGTTCTTCAGCAGGTGCTGCATCTTGCTCTTGTGTCATACTTGCTACAGTAGTTGCTGTTGCTGTAGTTGCGTTTGCATTTGTAGTTGCATTAACAGTTCCGAAAGCCATCATTCCTGTAATGGCTAGGATAGAAAATAATCTTTTCATGTTCTCGATCTTAATTTTATTAGTTAAAGTGTTAAAGATATAAAAAATAAAGTAATTAAAAACAAAAAATAACAGCAGAGAGGAAGGGATTCGAACCCTCGATACGCTATTAACGCATACACGCTTTCCAAGCGTGCGCCTTAAGCCACTCGGCCACCTCTCTGTATTTTACAATACCTTTAATTACGGTGGCTCAAATAACAAAAAAAAAATAAGCTGTTAAAATTTTAACAGTTAATTTTAAGATATTTCTCCTCTCAAGTCTGTTTCGTAGCTGATTTTAAAGGTTTTACCTGAAATATTTTTACCTAATAAATACATCAATTTAGGTATTGCCGCTTCAGTTGTGATGTCTTTTCCTGATATAACACCTATTTTTTTTAACTGATTACTAGTTTCGTAATGCCCCATTATGACACTTCCGCCAGAACATTGTGTTACATTAATAATATGTATCCCTTTTTTAACAGCTGTTTTAAGCAAATTTATAAACCAAGTTTCTGTTGTACAATTACCAGCTCCGTAGGTTTCTAAAATAACACCTTTTAAATTAGGCGTGTTAAAAACACTTTGTAATACAGTTTCTGAAATTCCTGGAAATAACTTTATAAGCGCTATGTTTTTATCTAAATCTTTATGAACTACTAACTTTTTTTTCAAATTAGGTTTAAATAAATACTCCTTATTTACTTTTAAATGCACTCCAGATTCTGCTAAATCTGGATAATTTAAAGAAGCAAAAGCTTCAAAATGTTCTGCATTAATTTTTGTGGTTCTATTGGCACGATACAATTTATATTCAAAATACAAACAGACTTCTTTAATAGCTGGTTTTTTTCGATATCGTAATGATGCTACTTGAACAGCTGTTATTAAATTTTCTTTGGCATCTGTCCGTAAATCCCCAATGGGAAGTTGAGACCCCGTAAACACCACCGGCTTTGCTAAATTTTCTAACATAAAACTTAATGCAGATGCGGTATAACTCATGGTGTCGCTTCCGTGCAACACTACAAATCCATCATTGTTACTATAATTTTTTTCAATTAATTCTGCAATTTGAATCCAATATTTAGGGTTCATATTACTAGAATCTATAGGTTCTTTAAACGAGACAGTATCTATATTACAATCTAACAGATTTAATTCTGGAATACGTTTTAAAAGATTTTTAAAGTCGAAAGCTCGAAGCGCACCTGTTTTAAAATCTTTCACCATACCTATAGTGCCACCAGTGTATATAAGTAATATGTTGGGTTTAGTATTTTGCATATTTCTAAATTTTAAAAAGGGCTTTTGAATTTTCAGTTGTAATTTTTGCTATGTCTTCTTCACTTCTATTATATATATAAGATAATTTTTCTAATACATTAATTATATAACTACTTTCATTTCGTTTGCCTCTAAATGGCACTGGTGCTAAATAGGGCGAATCGGTTTCCAACACAATATGTTTTAAATCGATTTGCTTTAAAAACTGATCAATCTTCCCATTTTTAAAAGTAGCTACTCCACCAATACCTAATTTCATGTTATAAGATATCGCTTGATGTGCTTGTTCTAATGTTCCTGTAAAACAATGAAAAATTCCGAATAAATTATCACTCTTCTCCTCTTCAAGTACTTCAAATATTTCATTAAAAGCATCGCGACAATGAATAACAATTGGTAATTTATATTGTTTTGCAAGTTGAATTTGGTGTTTAAAAGCTTTTTTTTGAATTTCTAAAGTAGATGTATCCCAATATAAATCAATTCCAATCTCACCTATGGCATAAAACAATCTTCTTGTAAGCAACTCTTCAACATGGTCTAACTCATCTTTATAATTATCTTTTACATGTGTAGGATGCAATCCCGTCATTAAAAACACGTAATCTGGATAATCTTTTTCTAGTTGAAACATAGATTCTGTATACGAAGAATCTATGGCTGGTATAAAAAAACGAGTAACCCCTTGTTTTATAGCACGAGTAATCATTTCGGCTCTATCTTCATCAAAAGCCTCACTGTATAAATGGGTGTGCGTATCTGTAATTATCAAATTTTAGGGTTTTAAAATGAATGTTTTACTATTTTGTAAAAATAATTGTTTTATAGAACTATCTTTGTTTAAAACTAAATTAGATGCAAACTCATCAACAATTTCTACTAGACAAAGGCTATACAAAAGTAAAATTGAAACTAACTAAAACAAATCATTTTGAGGTTAAAGCAACTATAAATGGTATAAAAGGGCTTTTTATTTTGGACACAGGGGCTTCTAGTTCTTGTTTAGATTTTGAAGCTGTTGAAAATTTTAATCTACTAGCCGAAGACTCTTTAGTTAAAGCTGCTGGTGCTGGTGCCACAGATATGGATACTAAAATGGCTAAAAAGAATAAGGTAAAAATAGGTAAATGGAAACATAATAAAATTGTTTTAGTTTTATTTAACCTTTCTCATATAAACAATGCACTCGTTAATCATAACTCAAAACCTGTTGATGGTATTATTGGTGCAGATATTTTAAAAAAGGCAAAAGCAATAATTGATTACAAAAAGAAATATTTATACCTAAAAATATAACAATACACAATTATAATTCTTACATTTATACTGTAATTACATAGCAAAATAATCCCTAATAATTAATGAATAATAGCATTGTAATTGCGGACGACCATCCGCTTATGTTAAGAGGCTTATCCGATTTTTTAACCTCAAAAGGTTTTAATATTGTTGGCAGTGCCCAAGATGGTAATACCGCCTATAATCTTATAGTAAAATTAAAACCAGAAATTGCTATTTTAGATATTAGGATGCCTCATAAAACGGGATTAGAAATTGCTGAAGCTTGTAAAAAAAATAACCTCACTACTAAAGTAATATTAATAACCTTTGATAAAGAAGAAGCGATTTATGATAAGGCTATTGAATTTGGTGTTTACGGCTATATTTTAAAAGAATTTGCTGTTGAAGAAATTGAAACCTGCATTGCCCATGTTGTTAATAACAAATCTTATTTTAGTGAAGAAATTGCATCTTATTTAAACCATAATAATTTAGAACAAAAGCCTAAAGGTTTAGAGTTACTAAGTAAATCTGAACTTAGAATAGTTAAGCTTATTTCTGAAAACAAAACAAGTAACGATATTGCTGAAGAACTTACAATATCTGTAAGAACTGTAGATAAACACAGAAGTAATATTGTTTCAAAATTAGGATTAGACAATAAACCTACTTCACTTTCAATTTGGGCAAATTTAAACAAAGGGTTTTTATAAAAATACGTAGAAGTACGTATTTTTTTTATCAACTCTATAACATACCTTTACAGTGCTATTAATTAGTTCTTAGGGAGAATTATTGAAGGCTCTAAATTGTAATGATTTAGAGCTTTCTTTGTTTATAAAACAATCTTTATGTAAAAATACGTAGAAGTACGTATTTTTTTTATCAACCCTATACTATACTTTTACAGTGCTATTAATTAATTCTTATTAGGGAGAATTTTATGAGGGCTCTGTGTTTTTAAATGCAGAGTCTTCTATTAAGAATTAATAAAACCTCAAACCTGCTTTTATATATACAACAATGGAAAAAAACAACAGTCTTGACAAATACTTTGCAGTAGGATTAATTATTTTAGTTCTAATCATTATTTCAATTAATATACTTGTTGCTTTTTTTTAGTTTTAGTTAGTCTTTAGAAAAGTTATTAATTGAAAAAAAAGAGCTACCATATAGGTAGCTCTTTTTTTTATTATTAAAATTTGTTATTACAATTCTAATGCTTTTTTAACATCGTTATCCATTAATAATTCGATTGGATTTTCTAATGCTTCTTTTACAGCTACTAAAAACCCAACAGATTCTTTGCCATCTATAATTCTATGATCGTATGATAACGCCACATACATTATTGGACGAATTTCAACTTTACCATTAATAGCAACAGGGCGCTCCACAATATTATGCATCCCTAAAATACCACTTTGCGGCGGGTTAATTATTGGTGTAGATAGCATGCTTCCAAAAACACCTCCATTAGAGATAGTAAATGTTCCTCCTGTCATTTCATCAACAGTAATTTGCCCGTCGCGTGCACGAATTGCTAATCGTTTTACTTCAGATTCAACACCTCTAAAACTTAAGTTCTCTACATTACGCATTACAGGAACCATAAGTCCTTTAGGTCCAGATACTGCAATACTAATATCACAAAAATCGTAAGAAATCATTTCTTTGCCATCAATCATTGAATTCACTGCAGGATACATTTTTAATGCTCTAACTACAGCTAAAGTAAAGAAACTCATAAACCCTAAACCAACACCGTGCTTTGTTTTAAACGCTTCTTTATATTCTGAACGTAATGCAAAAATTGGTGACATATCTACTTCATTAAAAGTAGTTAACATTGCTGTTGTGTTTTTAGCCTCAACTAAACGCTCTGCTACTTTTCTGCGCAGCATAGACATTTTACTTCTTGAAGTCCCTCTGCTTCCACCTGTAGGTGTTCCCATACTTGGTACTGCATTTACAGCATCATCTTTAGTTACTCTACCATCTTTTCCTGTTCCAGAAATTGATGAAGCGTCTATACCTTTTTCAGCTAAAATCTTTTTAGCTGCGGGACTTGCCGTTCCTGTAGCATAGGTAGCCTCCCCCGTCCCCTCCGAAGGAGGGGTGTTAGATACTGGCTTATTTTCTTCTTTCTTTTCTTCCTTTTCTACAGCTCCACCTTCAGGTTTTTCTGCACTAGTATCTATCAAGCACACTACAGCTCCAACGGCAACGGCATCACCTTCTTCTGCTTTAAGTGTAATTGTTCCGCTAGCTTCAGCTGGCAACTCCAGAGTTGCTTTATCACTATCTACCTCAGCAATAGCTTGGTCTTTTTCTACATAATCTCCATCTTCAACTAACCATGTTGCTATTTCTACTTCTGTAATAGATTCCCCTGGTGATGGTACTTTCATTTCTAAAATCATGCTCTATAATTTTAATTGTATATGAATTTTATAAATATCACTTTTAATTTTCTATATTGAAAACAGCGTTTATAACACGTTGTTGCCTTCTTTTATCTCGAGTACTAGACCCTGGTGCTGGAACAGAATTGTATGGTCTTGAACAAACTTCTAGCTTAACCAAATCCATACGTTGCATAATATAACTCCAAGCTCCCATATTCTTAGGTTCTTCTTGTGCCCAAACATAATTTTCAACGTTTGGATAACGATTAATTGCTTGTTGAATTTTTTCTAAATGCAATGGAAATAATTGTTCTATTCTCACTAATGCCACAGTATCATTATTTAGTTTTTCTCTTTCAGCTAATAAATCGTAATAGAATTTACCTGTACAGAATACTATTTTTTTTATATTTTTTGGATTTACTGTATCGTCTATAACTTCTTCAAAAGCTCCTGTTGATAAATCTTTTATAGATGAAACTGCTTTAGGATGACGTAATAAGCTTTTTGGTGTAAATACAATTAAAGGTTTTCTGAAATCACGTTTCATTTGACGACGTAATAAATGGAAAAAATTTGCAGGTGTTGTACAGTCTGCGACTATCATATTGTCTTCACCACATAGTTGTAAATAACGTTCTATTCTTGCTGATGAATGCTCAGACCCTTGTCCTTCGTAACCATGTGGTAACAATACAACTATCCCATTTTGTGATTTCCATTTATCTTCTGCTGCCGATAAATATTGATCGAAAATAATTTGAGCTCCATTACTAAAATCTCCAAATTGTGCTTCCCAAATGGTTAATGTATTTGGGTTTGCCATAGCATACCCATAATCGAAACCTAACACACCATATTCAGATAAAAATGAATTATAAATATCCATTTTACCTTTGCTTTCTGGGTTTATATTTAAAAGATTTATACGCTCTTCAGAAATTTCGTCTCTTAAAATAGCGTGACGATGACTAAACGTACCTCGCTCTACATCTTGCCCAGATATACGCACATTAAAACCTTCTTCCATCAAACTACCATAAGCCAAAGTCTCTGCCATTCCCCAATCTAGCGTATCGGTTTCAAAAACCATTTTTGCTCTACCATCTAAAATACGTTCTGCTTTACGTAAAAACTTAACACCTTTTGGCACTGTTGAAACGACTTTTGATATATGCTCTAACTTTTCTTTTGGATAATTTGTTTCAACTAATTCGAGCATCGCATCTAGTCCTTGACGCTCAAACGCTGTCCAACGTTCTTGCATAAATTCTCTTACTTTAGATGATTCTGCTTCTTTTGATTTTGTATATTGACTTTCTAAAGTGTCTTTAAAATCTGAAACTATTTTATCTAAATATGCTTTATCAATTGTGTTTTCTGCAATGAGTTTATCCGAATAAATTTTAAACGGATTTTGATGCTTCGAAATATTCTTATATAGTTTAGGCTGTGTAAATCTAGGTTCGTCACCTTCATTATGCCCATATTTTCTATATCCCAATAAATCTATATATACGTCTTTTTTATAACGCATTCTGTAATCCAAAGCCATTTCTACAGCATGCACAACGGCTTCAGCATCATCAGCATTTACGTGTAAAACTGGTGAGAGTGTTACCTTTGCAACATCGGTACAATAAGTGCTTGATCGTGCATCTAAATAATTGGTTGTAAAACCTATTTGGTTGTTTACAACAATATGCACCGTACCTCCTGTTTTATAGCCATTTAATTGGCTCATTTGGGCCACTTCGTACACAATACCTTGTCCAGCAATTGCGGCATCTCCATGTACAATTATTGGAATTATTTTAGAGTCATCTCCTTCATAATCAGAATCTATTTTTGCTCTGGTAATACCTTGAGCAACTGATGCAACAGTTTCTAAATGTGATGGATTTGGCACTAAATTCATCTTGATATTCTTTCCGTTTTGGTAAGTTTTATCAAGTGTTAATCCTAAGTGATATTTTACATCTCCATCAATGTTTTCGTCTTCAAAATCTTTTCCATCAAACTCACTAAAAAGCTCGTTCATTGGTTTTCTAAATATATTTACAAGTGTACTTAATCGTCCACGGTGTGCCATACCTAAAACACATTCTTTTACACCATATTTTTCAACGGCATAAAAAAGCATATTGCTTATAGCGGGGATTAAAGATTCTCCACCTTCTAAAGAAAAACGTTTTTGCCCCACATATTTGGTTTGCAAAAAGTTTTCGAAAGTAACGGCTTGATTTAATTTTGAAAGTATATATTTTTTAGTTTTTGCTGAGAAATTAGGCTGATTATCATTTTTATTTAATTGATCTTGCCACCATTTAATAACCTCAGGATTACGCAAATACATATACTCTACACCAATAGAACTACAATAAATATTATCTAAATGTGTGATAATTTCGCGTAAAGTTTTAGCACCAATTCCTAAAATTTCACCTGCATTAAATACAGTATCTAGATCACTTTCAGACAGATTAAAATTATTTAACTCTAAAGTAGGCGAGTATGTACGGCGATCTCTAACAGGGTTAGTTTTAGTAAACAAGTGCCCTCGCATTCTGTAGCCATCAATTAGCCTAACAACTTGGAATTCTTTTTGAACATACTCTGGAATTTGGGTAGAAACACCTTCAATAATTTCGCCTTCTAATCCGTAATTCTCTGTACCAAAATCATATCCTTGAAAGAATGCTCTCCAACTAGGCTCTACCGTGTCTGGATTTTGTAAATATTGGTCGTATAAATCAGCAAAATATGCTGTATGTGCTGCGTTTAAAAATGAAAATTTATCCATTATTATTTTTAATACCGAAAAGGTTCGTCAAAATATTTTCCAAAAATACAACTTTTACTAAAATTAGGTGTTTCTTTTATTATATTTATAAGTAATTATTAACTGTTTTAGAAATAAGTCCTTGTTTAGTATTAAGTTCTTGATTATTTCTAATTTTACATGATTATGTATTCATTTAAAAATAAAAAATCTAGACTAATTTTTTTATGCTTTTTTATAACTGCTAATGTTATAATGGCACAGCAGAAAACTAGTGATTTTTGGAATCAAGTTAGATTTGGTGGTGGTGTTGGCTTAAGTTTTGGTGACGGCTATTTTAGTACTACTATTGCCCCAAGCACTATTTATGAATTTAACAAAAGTTTAGCCCTAGGTGTTGGACTTAACGCCACATTCAATAATCAAAAAAGAGTGTATAAATCAACCATTTTAGGTGGCAGCTTAATTGGTTTGTTTAATGTTATAAACGAATTACAACTATCAGCAGAATTTGAAGAACTTAACGTTAACAGAACCTACGATGTTAATTTAAACTTAGATAAAGAAAATTATTGGGCTCCTGCTTTATTTATTGGTGCTGGTTACAGAAGTGGCAATGTAACACTTGGTGTTAGATACGATGTTTTATATGATGCCGATAAAAGTATTTATGCTGACCCTTGGGCACCCTTTGTTAGGTTTTATTTTTAACACATAAAAAACAACCTTTTTAGTTTTATAAAAGGCAAAGCCCCTGATTATAAAAACAACCAGAGGCTTAATGAAAAAAAACTAACTCAAATAAAATGCTATTTTGTGTATCCCATAATTTCAGCCATTGCTGCATTATCGGTACCGTCATGTGATGCTTTTATTATAACCTTTAGGTATCTATATGTTTTTGTAGCTCCAAAATCTATGTCTTGCTCTGTGACAACATTTTGTAATGTGAAATCACCCATACTTTCCCAAGTTGTATTATCAGAGCTTATTTGTATTTCAATATCTTTTACAGCTCTAGACAATGTTTGCCTTTGGGCAAATCGTATACCTTCAACTTCTATTTCTGCCCCCATATCTATAACAATATAATGCGGTGCTGTTGCTGTACAACCGCTCCAACAAGAATGCCAATAAGTCTCTAAATTACCGTCTAAAATATCAGCAGCTCTACCAGTATCTCCTTCACCTCCATTGTCTTCTTGAGTACTAAAATCTGAAATTGTCCATGTGCTTCTGTCTAACAATGTTACTGAAGCAGGAGGATCTGGGAGTTTAGGAACTTCTAGGGTAGTAAAATCTATGTTGGGAACAACACCTGATACCGTTCTTGTAAAAGCTGTATTAGGTTGTACATTAGCGTTAAAGAAACCACAGTTTTTTAAAAAGAATTTATTACCATTTGTACCTCCTTCAAAGTCTAATCTTTCTCCATTCGCAGCTGTTGCATCAACAGTAAATGTACCATTTATCATTTCTGTCCATGTATTATCGGTAGTATATGCCCATTGATTTCCGTAATTTACTTTTCTAGAAAGATATCCAGTACTGGGATTAAAATTTTCTAAGAATGAGTGTAATCTTGACAAATGAGTGTCTGTTTTTGGTCTTCTGAGGCTAGCAATTAATTGCCAGTCTCCAACCTCAGGGTCATAAAAATACCCTGTATAATCTGTAGATCCAGAAACGCCAATAGAAGGTTCACCTTTTAGTAAAAACTTGTATGTTACCCCAGCTTTCCAATCTACATCAATAAAAGATTGTATGCCTGAGCCTTCATTACCAAAATCCTGAACAGTTACACCTGTTCCATTCCCTAAATTAGTAACCTTATAATCTTCTGGGATTTGATTAGGGTCATCAGTACTAAAGGCACTCCAAATGGAAAACAAAACGCGCCTTTCTGAAGCTGAATTAACTTGCATTCCGAAATAACCTTCAGCATGACCATTTGCCATAAAAAATGTACCTAATTGATCTTCTCCTTCAGGAACAGTAACTTCGTTATAAAACCATTGTACATTTTTACCCTCTGGCTCTTCATAACTCATATGAACTGATGGTCCTCTTCTTCCAAAGTGAAAGTTATTTGTAGGGACAAATGTTATTCCTGAAGCAACAGCAGCGCCCCCAAACAGTATCTCATTAATATCCCCTATATAAGTTCCAGACTTTTCTAATCCTTGAATTTCTATATAATTATAGCCAGCAGGAACTGTAAAGGTTCCAACTTCTTCGATTTTATATGTGCTGTTGGAAACCGTTATTTCTTTTGAAACGCTCCCGACTGTTACCTTTATTTTAGATGTTTCTGGTGATTTAATTTTAAAGCCTAAATTTAATTTCCCTGCACCTGTTTTAACATAAGCACGAATAACGTCATCTAAAGATGTCCAATTATGTATCCCAGAATCAGATACAACACTATTGTCTTGAGTTAAATTGTTTACTACCCAACTATTTGATCCAATCGGAATTGCTTTTGTTAACTCTAATGCTTCTGTTTCTTCTTCTAGTTTTATTTCTGAAGAACTATCATGTTGAGAACAAGAACTGCAAGAAATTAAAATATTAATTAAGAATATTAATAGGAGGTTTGAACCCAATAAATTTATTCGTGTTTTTACTATATACATGCTATAAATTATTAAAAACTTTATATAATTGATGTTTATTATTATTGTTTGAAATCAACACAAGATTACCGTCTGCTGTTTTTAAATAGGTTAAAGCTCTAACATCAGAATCTGCGTATAAACCTATTTGCCTATTAGATATGTATTTAAAGTCTTTATTTGTTGTTCCTTTAAAAAATACCCCGACTCCAGCATCAGCACGTGTTGTTTCAACTTCTGAATGATAATTATTTCCTGCCATTAAAAGATCCTTCACATCATCTCCATCAAAATCTTTATAAATAATACTGTTAATGGGAGCTGTTTGTGCTTCTATTGGGAATGCAGAAAAACTAAATTGATTATTTCCTTCATTATAAAAAATACCTGATTGGAATTCTGTTGCTTCATAATGTAATGACGAATTAATTTCCTCTCCTAGAATGCCTACCAAATCTGAGTTTGCAAATTCGTTATAAGTCTTAATTTTTTCTTTTAGAAATGGCATTTGCTGTGATGTACAGGATTTACCCCTTACAGGCACTTGTTTTGAATTATAGTATTTGGCTAAGACAATATCTTCAGTTCCATTATTATCAAAATCATTTGTGTAGACATGAAATGGTTTTTCTTTTGAAGCATGAAATTTATAGTTAAGACCTAAATTACCAGCAACAATATCTTGATCTCCATCTCCATCAATATCCTCAATTAGGATTTTATTCCACCAACCCTTCGTTAATGCTAAGTCAGAATAATTATTATCTCTTGAAAGATGTCCATTGTTATTTGCAAAAATTTCGATTCCCATCCACTCTCCAGTTATAATTAAATCTAAATCATTGTCATTATCTATATCATTCCATTGAGCATCTGTAACCATTCCTACTTTTTCAACATCCTGGGCATATTGTTTTGTCCCATCTACAAAGGTTCCTTTTTCATTAATAAGAAGATAATTAACTGGGGCATATGGATATTTTCCTGGAATAACACGACTACCTACAAAAAGGTCTATATCACCATCATTATCATAATCTGAAGCACTTACAACTGAACCTGATGACTTTAACACTGGTAATCTTGAATTTGAGCGTTTAAAATTATAATTACCATGATTAATATAAAGTCTGTCTTGAAGTAAATCTGAATCTTCATCAAATTCATAGCTTCCGCTTACCACATATAAATCATCGTCACCATCATTATCTGCATCAAAAAAACAAGCGGAAACATCTTCGTATTTACTGTCTTTTGTAAAATCTAATATAGATATTGCTTTAAAGGTTCCATCTCTATTTCCAATTAATAGTTGAGCAGATTGCTGATGTGCCCCTCCTATAAAAATATCGTCTAGTCCATCTCCATTTAAATCTGTAGACGCAACTGCGGGTCCTGTTTGTGATAATTTGTGTGGTAATAATAATTGTTTATCGTAATCTTTAAACGGTATTTCTTGATGTGAAAAATCAAAATCACACTCAGTAAATAATCTTTCCTTTTTAGCTGTATTTGTATTTTCTGCAAGCTTAATACTTTCAGAATGGCTAACTATTAAGGTTTGATTTGCTTTAACATTCTTTAAAGTTTGTGTTTTACCATCATTCCAAGTAATTTCTATTCTAGGAATTGTTGCATCTAACCCTAAACCAAAGTGTAATGTATTTGACATTGAAGATAAATAACCTCTAGAATTTACTAGTTCTCTTGTTAATATATGTCCGTTTTTTTGATGTATTTTAACAACTGTACCTACTCCAAATTTATTTTTTGTAGTTCCTTTAAACTTGAATTTTATATAGTTATTCTTTGTTAGAGTAGTAGCATTATTACGTAGTACAGTAGCATTTTCATCTAAATTATTTGTAACAATATCTAAATCGCCATCATTATCTAAATCTACATATACAGCTCCATTTGAAAAGCTAGGAGACTCATCAGCCCAATCGTCTGTTTTATTATCAAATTGTAAATTGCCTTTATTCTTAAACAAATAGTTAGTAAGCTTTTGCTGTGGTAATTTTTGTGTAAAATCAAAAAAATCTTTTTCTTTTAGGCTTGCTTTGTTTTTCTCAATATATGCATTGATTTCATTATTTGCATCTCTATCTACAACATCTCTATAAACACCATTGGTTACGTACAAATCATTATAACCATCCAAATCGAAATCAGCAAATAATGTAGCCCAACTCCAATCGGTTTTTGCCACTCCAGACATATTTGCTATTTCACTAAACGTACCATTTCCATTGTTTACCTGCATAACATTATGCATGTATTGATAATGATAACTATTGTTAGTCATTGCATCAAACCTATCTATTGACATCATAGACATGGTAGTTTTTGAACGGACGTAATCCTCTGGACTCATATCGGCAACCATCAAATCTAACAACCCATCGTTATTGATGTCTGCAAAATCTGCTCCCATACTATAGTATGAGATATGCTTAAAAAGCTCTTCATTTTTATTGGTAAATGTTCCGTCCCCATTATTTATATATGCAAAGTCTGGCATAATAAAATCATTGCTAACATAAATATCTGGCCAACCATCATTATTAAAATCACCAACTTGGGCATGTAGTCCAAAACCTAGATCTGGAATAATACCAGCAGTTTCAGAAACATCTTCAAATTGGTCATTTCCATTATTTCTGTAAAGTTTATCAGTACTTTTTGATGCTTTTATTTCTTCTTTTTGCTTTTGAATTTGCTCTAAATCCAATAAAGCTCCCGATAAATTAAAATCTGAAGGAGCATTAGTGATATATAAATCTAAATCGCCATCTTTATCATAATCAAAAAAAGTAGATGATATCGATCTATTTGAATCAGCTAATCCATATGCAGCAGCTTTCTCTGTAAAGGTTAAATCTCCATTATTCATATAAAGCATATTTGCCAAACGCTCATCTCCCTTATACCAGCCTGCTCTATTAATATAAATATCTAAAAACCCATCATTATTAACATCAGCAATAGACACACCAGTATCAAAACCTGTTCGTTTTACAATACCTGCTTGCTCTGTAATATCTTCAAACTTAAAATTACCTTTATTTAAAAACAGCTTATTAGGATATATATTAGAAGTAAAGAAAAGGTCTTGTAGTCCATCATTATTAAAATCAGCTGCTGCTACTCCTCCTCCTATATATATATACTGGTATTTGTAGTAATGCAATTTCTCGGATTCTAAAATTTTATTTTCAAAAGTTACTCCAGATATTTGAGCTGGTACTTTTGTAAATAACTGATCTGATTTTAGACTATCTATATTGTCACTACATGATAGCAAACAAAGTAATAATCCGTATAAAATATATTTTTTCATCAGGTATTAAATTCTAATAGAATTATCACTATTATTTGAATATATTTATGTTAGGCATAAAACGGCTTTGTTAAAATGGTATAAGCCCAAAAAAATACTCTTTGGGCTTATATTTAAATATAAGGTAATTTAAAAATATGGAGCTATTTCCGCCAAAGCGGCATTATTTGTTCCATCATATACTTTAACAACATTAAATCTAACATAGCGAGCAGTAACAGTTTGATCTAATGGTCTGTCTTGAGCAGCCTTTACTTTTTCTAAATTAAATTCCCCTAAAGAAGTCCAACTAGAGTTATCAGTACTAATATCTATAGAACAAATTTCAATATTTCTAGAAAGTGACTGTCTCTGCGTAAAAATAAAACCATTAATTTCTTTAGATTCTAACATGTCTATAACAAAATAATGTGGAGGTATTGCAGTACAACCGTACCAACACGTATGCCAAAACGTATCTGCATTTCTATCAAACGTATTAATAACTCTTCCGTTACCAACTCCTTCTCCATCATTGTCTTCTTGACTGGTATAATCTACTACTGTCCAACCTGTAGAATCTAATGGTACAGGTGGTAATTTAAGACTTGTATCTATAAGTACTTTATCTGGCGTACATGAATAAACTGCTGCCAAAAACGTGACTATTGTAAAAAAAGTAGCAACTGTTAATGTTCTCTTTTTACGCATTATTATTAATTTTTTCATAAATATTTAGTTTTATAATACTTCTGAACAGTGTATTTAAAAAATACAAACTGTTCAGAAGCTATATGTTATTAATCATTTTGAATCAACGAAGGTTGTATTAAAATTTGCTGTTCAGGAATAAACTCAATAATAACATTATTGGTAGCTTCTATTTCAAAAAACGGATTTGCATTATTTAAATGTGTTCCTGGATACCTTCTATCCATTGTCCTTCCATTTCTATAAACATCAAACTTCCTATGTCCTTCAAAAGCCAATTCTAATTGACGCTCCTCTAAAACAACATCTAATACTGTTTGTCCGGTAGGTATAGTTGCCAATGTATATGACGGTACTTGTGCTCTATTTCTTAATACATTAATATTATCAATTGCTACTTGATCAGCTCCTTGCTTAGCTAATGCTTCAGCTTTGTTTAAATACATTTCGGCTAAACGAGATACTGTTGGTGACCAAAGATGTAAATCATTCTCTTGTTGAGATGCTTTAAGAATGAAGAACTTTGGATATCCGTTACGCTTATCTATATCAAAATCAAAAGTTACATCTTGTCTTCCATTTGGCCCATTAAAGTAATACACTGTTTCCCCACTAACAAGCTCAGATTGAAGAGTATAGTTGCTTCCAGAAAAATTAAAAGTAACCGTACCTCCACTATCTGTGGTTCTTGCGAATTCATAAGTATATGAACTTTCATCTACCCAATACACAGCAGGGATTTTTTGTCCATTACCATCTAGTAAATATTGAGGATCGATAAAGTTTTTTCTTAAATCTCCTTCATTTTTATCTAATAGCTCTAAATATGTTTGAGACGCATACATCTCTCCCCAGCCTACACCATCAATTTTGGCATAAAAAGACCCTATTGTAAACCAATCTTCATTACCAGGAATATCAATACCTTTTGTTAAAGTAATAGAAAAGATGGCTTCTTCATTTTCTGCAGGAGTAAGTGTGTTCATTATCGCAAAACGATTAGAAGGTAAAAGCGAGTAAACTCCAGAATTAATAACTTTATCTGCATATTCAATGGCTTTTGCATTATCTCCCATATATAAATAAACTCTAGATAATAATGCTTGTGCCGCTTCTTTAGAAGCAAAGGACGCTCCTTTGTTAATACTCATTAAAGCTTCTGCTTTTAACAAATCTGAAAGAACTTGACTATAAACCTCGCCAACTGTATTTCTATCAGGTAAATCAGTTATTTCAGATGTTAATTTTAGAGGAATTGATAAATTATCAGTACCTTGATTATAAGGTTTTCCAAAAACATTCCCCATTTGAAAGAAAACCAAACCTCTTATATAGTAATTTTCTCCAATAACCTGGTCTTCTTCGTCAGAACTGCCTTCTGTTAAACTTTCAATAACTCTATTTGTTCCAACTATGGCTTTAAAAGAATTACTCCAAAACCTATTATTTCTAGAATTGTTTGGGTTTCTCTGATAGTTATAAAAAAAGAATAATGGATCTGTAGTTCCACCACTTATCATAACATTATCTCCAGAATATTCAGACATTCTATGCAAATCATCAGACCATCCATCATAACCTTTATCTCCTTTTAAAAATAAATAATTACCAAGGGTGGCTGTTTGGGCAGCGCCAGGGTCTTCAAATAAGTCATCTGCTGATATTTCAGTAAAGGGACTTCTATCTAAATCACATGAAGTAAATACAACTGTGATTGCTAGTAATGATATATAAATTATTTTTTTCATGCTTAATTTTTTTAATTAAAACGTAATATTAAGACCTAATGCATATCTTCTTGGAACAGGATAACCTAAACTTGTAAAACCACCGGCTCCACCAATAGTTGGGTCAACTCCAGAAAATTTGGTAAATGTTACTAAATTGTCTCCTGTTAAATAGATGTTTGCTCTTGCTATACCTAAGCGATCTAGTAATGACTCTGGTAGGTCATAAGATAAGCTTATGTTATTAAGACGTAAATAACTTCCATCTTCTAAATAACGTGAAGATGTTTGGTTACTACCTGAGTAACCTCCAACTCTAGGTTTAGGATGCGTAACGATGTCACCAGGTTGTTTCCACCTGCTCCAACCATCAGGTAATACCATTTGATTGAATTGTAAATAAAACCCATCAGAATCAAATAAATTACGTGAAGTATTGTACAACTCAGCACCATAAGAAAAACTCCAATTAGAACTTAAGTTAAAAGCTTTATATCTTATATTAGTATTAAATCCTCCAATAAAATCAGGATTAGAGGCTCCAACTATTTGAACCGTAGCATCATTATAATCTGCAGTGGTAACAACAGTACCATCATCTTCAATTTTTTCGTACACAGGGGCTCCGTCGCCAGGGTTAACTCCTAACCATTTTCTCATGTAAAAGGTACCAAATTCTTCACCTTCCTTGAGGATAGTAGATCCAGAAATAATATCCGTTCCATCTGCAAGTTCTTCAATTCTATTTTTGTTAAAACTTAAATTAAATCCAAAATCAATACCAAAATCTTCTTTATTAACAATAAAGGCATATGCAGCTATTTCTAAACCTTTATTAGTAATCGACCCAATATTCTCAAACCTACCACTAAAACCAGTCTGGTCAGATAATGCTCTAAAATAAAGTAACCCAGAGTTTTCTTTATTGTAGTAATCTATAGTAAAATCTAAAGCGCTAAATAAAGTTGCGTCTATTCCTACGTTAGTTTCTATAGCTTTTTCCCATGTTAAATTCTCAGTCCCTAGGCGCAGTGGTTTTGCCGCAATTAAACCAGCATACTGGAATTTAACATCGTATGTGCTCAAAAACCCAAAACCTCCAGGTTGATTTCCTACAGCACCATGACTAGCTCTTAGCTTTAAGGCATTTATTTGTTCTACATTTAAAAAATCTTCTTTATGGATATTCCAACCTGCTGCTATGGAATAAAACTCCCCATAACGATAGTCTTTAGCAAAAGCAGAAGCACCATCAACCCTTAAAGATCCTCTTACAAAATATTTACTTTTGTAATCGTAACCTGCTGATAATAAAACAGATTGTTGTGCTGCTTCACTTGCACTACCATCAGCAGCAGCTGGTTTTAAACCTACACTTTGCACTTCTCCGTTTACTACCACATTTTCTGACCTCGTCGTTATATTTTTTGAACTACTATCATTGTACTCATAAGCAGCTAAAATATTAACAGTATGGTTTTCGTTAAACGTGTTGGAGTATTTTAACATTTGATTTGTAAATCGATTTAAGCTTCTAAACGTATTATCAGTTATAGAACCGTTCGTCGTCCTTCCTCCGTTGGACCTTGGATCGGTATAACTGAATGATTCAAAAGTCCCATATCTAAAGTTGTTTGTAGAAACATAGGTAAGATTGGGAAGTAATTTATACTCAAAATCAAAACTAGTAAATAAATCGAATGATCTGGAATCTGAATAATTCCATTGTCTATCATAGAAAAAATTCCTCTTATCTCTACCTAACCAATCATCGCCTTGCGCTTGGTTTGCATTTACTACCGAACCATCTGATGCAAAGGGTAAGTCCCATGGCATATTCAAATAGGCTTCATATAAAGGAGCCTGATTTTGTTTATCTCTTCTATCAAACACAAAATTAAGTTTTGGTTTAATAGTTAATTTATCTGATATTTTATAATCTAAATTGGTTCGAAATGTATATCTGTTAAGTTCATTACCAATTACCGTACCTTCTTCATTATAAAAACCTGTAGATAAATATAAACTATGTGTTTCTGTAGCCGATGTAAATGTAACAGCCCCATCTTTCACAAAAGCATCTTGAGTAGCACCATCAATCCAATCATAATCTCTATCTAATAAATCTTCTGTAAACCATGTGTTTTCGTTACCAAGATCCGTATGATAATCAAACAATTGCTGAGAATTCATAACCTCAAAATTTCCAGGATTAAATTGATTTATAGCTGTTTTTAGATATACGTTCATTCTTGGCTTATCTCCAATTTTACCTCTTTTAGTAGTTACTATAATTACACCATTAGCCCCCCTATTACCATATAAAGCTGTTGCAGACGCATCTTTTAATACGGATATGCTTTCAACATCATAAGGATTTAATTTAGGGTCAGAATTCCCAATAATTACTCCATCTAAAACCCATAAAGGGGAGTTAGTTGAATTGATTGAAGACCTCCCTCTAATAAGAATATTTGGAGAGTCTCCAGGCGAACCGTTGCTTGGTAAAATCTGTACACCAGCTACCTTACCTTGCAACATAGTAGCTAATTCTGGCACTGTTACATCGGTTAATTTATCCGACTTAATTTCTGTAATAGAAGATGTAACAGTCTCTTTCTTTTCTGTACCATAAGCTACAACCACTATTTCATCTAAAGCAGAAGTATCAGTTTCTAAGGTTATATTAATAGTGGTTTGATTACCGATTATAACCGTTTGAGTTTTAAATCCTAAAAAAGAGAATGTAAGTGCGGTTCCTCCATCTGGTATTTTAATAGAATAATTTCCATCAAAATCTGTTGTTGTTCCTGTAGATGTCCCCTCTACAACAATGTTTACACCCAATGCTGGTGTATTGCTATCATCGAGCACAGTTCCTGTTATTGTTTTGCTGCTACTTTGTGCATGCGTCTCAAAACAAAAACAAACCGTAGATAATAACACTAAAAAAGTAAATAGTTTTTTCATAAAATAGTTTTTAGTTT
>NZ_CAXIBN010000013.1:0-32787 GCF_964021735.1 uncultured Wocania sp.
TAGAGATACGCAACATATTATTCAAAGTTACCTCAGAAAAAATAAACGCTTAAAATTAGTTCTATTGGATAATAAATAGAAAAACCAAATCTTTTACTACTTTTGAGTTTATGAGCAAATACACAAGAAACAAATTGAGGCTTAAACTTCATGAAATTATTTATGAAGCCGACACACCTGAAGGCAAGCTTTTTGATGTGGTTTTATTAATAACCATTCTAGCTAGTATTTTGCTTGTTATGCTAGAAAGCGTTAATAGCATTGATAAAAACTTCCATGATTTTCTTAATATTTCAGAATGGATTATCACTATATTATTTACTATTGAGTATATAGCAAGAATTATTACCGTAAGAAAACCACTTAATTATATTTTTAGTTTTTATGGTATTGTAGATTTACTTTCTACTATTCCAAAATACATTTCATTAATTTTTGGTGGCGTTCATGCACTTGCTGCGTTACGTGCTTTACGATTATTACGTGTTTTCAGAATATTAAAATTAGCACGTTATTTAGGTGCCTCAAATAATCTTATAAATGCTTTAAAAGCGAGTAAAGCAAAAATATCGGTATTCTTATTTGCTGTTGTAATTGTTGCTATTATTTTAGGTACCATAATGTATTTGGTAGAAGGCGAAGAAAACGGATTTTCAAACATACCAAAAAGTGTATATTGGTGTATTGTAACACTTACCACAGTAGGCTTCGGAGATATTGCGCCACAAACACCACTTGGACAATTTATAGCCTCTTTGGTCATGATTTTGGGTTACGGTATTATTGCAGTACCAACTGGCATTGTATCGGCAGAATATACCAATCAAAATAAACCTATAAAAGAGAAAGAGCCAACAAACAATTCTGAAAACAAAGCAACCCAAGTTCAGCTTAATTCACAGTGCTGTGTAAATTGTTTAGCAGTAAAGCATCAAGATGGAGCACAATACTGCCATAAATGCGGTTGCAAATTACACCATGACTAAATTTTTAATTTCAATTATTGGTCCAACAGCCATTGGAAAAACATCTCTAAGTATAAAATTAGCACAACATTTTAATACCGAAATTATTTCGGCAGATTCCAGACAGTTTTATAAAGAAATGCAAATTGGTACAGCTGCACCTTCAAAAGAAGAGCTAGCAGCAGCTAAACACCATTTTATTCATCATAAATCTATTAAAGACAACTATAATGTTGGTGCTTTTGAAAAAGAGGCTTTACAATGTTTAAACACGCTTTTTAAAACGAAAGATGTGGTTATTATAGTTGGTGGATCAGGCTTGTATGTTGATGCCGTTACAAAAGGCTTAGATGAATTTCCAGAAGTAGATAAAAACATTCGTGAGGACTTAAATAAACAATTAAAAGAACACGGAATTTCTGTTTTACAAACACAATTAAAACAGTTAGATAATCACTCTTTTAATGCTATTGCTATAGATAATCCGCATCGTGTTATTCGTGCTTTAGAGATTTGTATAGGCTCCGGCAAACCTTATTCTTCCTTTTTAAATAAAGGAAAAGAAAAGCGAAATTTTAAAACGATTACCGTTGGACTCTCTGCTGAAAGAAACGTTATTTATAATCGAATTAACCAGCGTGTCAATTTAATGATGAAACAGGGGTTGCTTGAAGAAGTCAAAGCCCTAGTGCCTTATCAAACATTAAACGCATTAAACACCGTTGGTTACAAAGAATTATTTAATTACTTAAATGGCGAATGGACTTTAGATTTTGCAGTTTCAGAAATTAAAAAGAATACTCGTCGATTCGCAAAACGACAACTCACATGGTTTAAAAAAAATGAAACTGCGTTGTGGTTTGATTATACAGCAGATTTAAATGATATTATTAAAAAACTAGAAAAGAAATATTTAACTTTTAAAAACTAAGGTAAACACTGTATATTTTCCTGGTTCAGAATTAACTAACAAATTACCTTTATGTTTTTTTAGAATGTTTTTTGAAAGGCTTAAACCAATACCTGATCCATTTTTTTTAGTGGTATAAAAAGGAATAAAAACCTGATTGATTATCTGCTCCTCTATACCTTTTCCATTGTCGTAAACTGTAATTTTAGTTTTATCGGTTTTAACTTCACAACTTAATTTAATTATTGGTTTTTGAACACCTTTTAAAGCATGAATACTATTATTAACTAAATTGATTAATACCTGCTCAATCAACTTTGTATCTGCAAAAATTGTAGCATTTGCAGGCATTGGTTGTACCGTTAAATTAATATTTGCATCATCTATTAATGGTTTCATTAATAATTTAATATTGGTTAAAAAACTTTTCACATTAATTTTATGCAACTGAGGCACAGGAATATTAGAAATAGTACGATAATCTTTTACAAAAGCTAGTAAGCCATCAGAGCGTTTTTTAATAGTAGCGGCAGCCATATTAATATCTAAAACATCCTCTTTATCGAGCTGGTCTATATTTTTAAGTTTTCCATTTTCATCTTCAGTAATAGATTTCATGGTAGAAGCTAAAGAGCTAACTGGTGTGAACGAATTCAGCATTTCATGGGCTAAAATTCGAATCACATTGTGCCATGCTTCAATTTCTTTTTGTTCAATTTCAGATCTGATGTCTTGAAATGTAATAATTAAATAATCTTCTTTAAGTAATTGTATTTCAATCACTTCTAAAGAAAGTTGTTTTATATCGTCTTCACCTCCAAAATCTACTAAAAGTTTACCGCCATTAGCAATTTTTTTAATTTCAGAAACCAACCAAGGCACTTGATTTGCTAGCCGATGCCAATATTTATGTTTTGGTAATTTAAGAATGTTACTTGCTGCTTTATTTAGAAATAAAATCTCTTCACTAGATTGCTGCTGGAATAAATCATCTTTTTTTATTGAAATAATTCCCAAATTCACATGCTCTAATATGTATTTAAAGTATTTGTATTGTGCTTCTTTTTCAATTTTATTCTGTTTGAAAATTTTAATAATCAAATTAAAATCATCAAAAACTTTAGCAAAAGAATCGCCTTTTTTTGAAGGCGAAAAATACACCGAATAGTCTTCATTTTTTAAAGCATCTAAAAACTTTACAAGTGAATAATTTGTATTGTTAACATACTTTATCAATAAAAAAACTTGTAAAATAATTAATAAACCTATACCGCCAGTACTAAACCAAAAGCTCTTAATTAAAAAAAACGAAAACAAAACACATAGTAATAAAATTACTAAAATGCGAATAACTACTTGAAGTGTAAATCGTTTAATCATAACAAAATATTATAAATTAAACTTTTCTAATCGTCTGTATAGTGCTGCTCTAGTTAAACCCAACTCTTTAGCAGCTTTAGATATATTTCCTTCATATTTATGCATTGCTTTTTGCACTAGCAATTTTTCAATATCTTGTAAGTTTAAATTATCATAAACATTGGTATCTACTATTTTTTTAGTATGAATAGTCAATAAATTAAAATCTGAAGGAGTTATTACATTATTATCAGACATTATAACACCGCGCTCGATAGTATGTTGAATCTCTCTAATGTTTCCAGGCCATTTATGCAATTTAAGTGTATTTAGTGCTTCATCAGAGATAGTTAAATGTGATTTATGATACTTGTCTTTAAATTCTTTTAAAAAATGAATCACAAAATCCAAAATGTCTTCTCGTCTTTTTCGTAATGGAGGTATTTCAATTTCTACAGTATTAATTCTAAATAATAAATCTTGCCTAAATTTACCTTCCGAAACCCATTGATGCAATGGTGCGTTTGTAGCGAATAAAAGCCTTGCATTAAAAGGCCTTTCAATACCTTCACCTAATCTAGAAACCTTTTTATCTTGTAATACCGTTAATAATTTTGATTGTAAATTATAAGGAAGGTTACCAATTTCATCTAAAAACAGAGTTCCATTTTCTGCCATTTCAAAGCGCCCAGGCTTATCTTCCAAAGCATCAGTAAATGCACCTTTTTTATGTCCAAAAAGCTCACTTTCAAAAAGAGATTCGGATAAAGCGCCTAAATCTACATGAATAAATGGGCCATCCTTATTTTGTGATTGTCGATGTATTTCTCTTGCTAAATGCTGTTTTCCTGTACCATTTTCACCTAATATTAAAACATGGGCATCGGTACTACTTACTTTTTTAACAACATCTAAAACTTTCATCATTGCTTTAGATTTACCTATAATTGGACCAAATTTTACATCATCATTTTTTAACAATGTTTTATTAGTATGCTTTAAAATTGATAATTTCTGATTGGATTTACTTAACTCTAAACCAGCATGAATAGTTGCCAAAAATTTTTCGTTAGTCCAAGGTTTTAATATAAAATCGAATGCCCCATTTTTAATAGCATCAACAGCTAACTCCACTTCACCATAAGCCGTCATTAAAACAACAACCATTTCTGGGTTTATAGTCAGTATATGCTTTAACCAATAGATACCTTCCTTTCCATCATTAAAACCTATTCTGTAATTCATATCTAACACAATGACATCGATGTGTTCTTTAGAAAGTATTTGATTAATTTCTTTTGGATTACTGCGAGTAATTATATTCGTATAATGCTTTTTCAATAATAATTTAGCAGAGAGCAATACATCTTCATCATCATCAATAATTAAAATAGTGGCTTGATTTTTTGTCATTTCTAACTTTATAATAAGATTTCCACTAATGTACAAAATGTTCAATAACGTACAATTAAATGTTCAAAAATGAACACTTTAAAGTTATTGCTAAATGAATAGTATTTTGATTTACAGTAACTTACATATCTAAAAAAATTTGGCACTCACATTGCGCATATCAATTCAAAATTCATCAATCAAAAAACGAATCAGTTATGAAAGTTACAAAAGACATAAATACTAACAGCTTAAAACTTAATAAAGCATGGTAGCCATATTAATAAAAATCGTCACATTAATGATAGATTTAGCATTTTTAATTCTGACTAAATTGTAGGTTATGAAACAAATTGGAATGGACAAAAGAGTTGAAAAAAAGAAATGGACTCAAACAAAAAAATTATATATCGCAGGTATCGTTATTTTTTTAATTCTAGCTTTTTTCGGATTTAAAGCCATTAATAAAAAAACGTATAAAGTAAGTGCTTCAAAAATTTCAGTTAAAAAAGTTATTGAAGGTAATTTTCAAGACATGATTTTAATTGATGGTGATGTAGAGCCTATTAATTTAGTTTTAGTAAATACTTTAGAAGGTGGTACTGTAGAAAAAATTTTTATTGAAGATGGTATTGCTGTTGAAAAAGGAACACCATTATTGCGTTTAAGCAATCCATCGGTTACACTAGGTTACATGAACCAAGAAACTGCCATAATAGAGCAAATAAATAATCTGAGAAACTTAAAATTATCGCTTGAAAAAGATCAACGTGTTTTAACAGAATCTCTTATTGATAGTGAAAATAGTTTAGCGGATATTGAGCGTAATTATAAAGTAGATTCTGTCTTATATCAAAAAGATATTGTAGCAAAAAATGATTTTATCAACAGACAAGAATCGTATAAATATTTAAAAAACAAACGCAATTTAGTAGCTAAAAATGTTACTAAAAGTAGAGCGGATAATAAAATTCAAATACATCAAATAAATCAGTCCATAGGTATGATGCAGCGTAATTTAGAGATGATACACGACAATATTGATAAAATGTTAGTTCGTGCTCCTGTGTCTGGGATGCTATCGTCTTTCGATCCTGTAATTGGAGAATCATACGGAAGAAATCAAACAGTTGCAAAAATAGATGTTCAGTCTGGATTTAAAATTAAAGGACAAGTAGATGAGTACTATTTAAGTACTGTAAAGCCTGGTCAGTTAGCGCGTTTTTCATTTGACGGTGAACTAGTAGATTTGAAAGTAAAAAAAGTGCTACCAGAAGTTGTAAACAGACGTTTTGAAATTGAATTGGTTTTTGTAAACACGCCGCCAAAAGCTATTACCATTGGGCAATCATTGCAAGTTAGACTTGAATTATCTAAAGCACAAAAATCTATTATGATTCCTAGAGGAAGTTATTTTCAATCCTCAGGCGGACAGTATGTTTATGTTCTTAATGGCCAAGGAGAAGCCACAAAGCGCTATATAAAATTGGGGAGCCAAAACCCTAGCTATTATCAAGTATTAGAAGGATTAAATGTAGGTGATGAATTTATATCATCATCTTATGACGACTTCAAAAATTATGAATCAATCAAAATCAATTAAAACAAAAAATCATGATTAAACTAAATCAATTAACCAAAGTTTACCGAACAGACGAAATTGAATCTACAGCATTAAATGAAGTATCATTCGAAATAAATAAAGGGGAGTTCGTATCTGTAATGGGACCTTCAGGATGCGGAAAATCTACACTCTTAAACATTTTAGGCTTACTTGATAAACCAGAAAGCGGAAGCTATGAGTTTTTAGGTGAAGAAGTTGCTCATTTAAATGAAAAAGGACGTTCAGATATTCGTAAAAAGAATATTGGTTTTATCTTTCAAAACTTTAATTTAATTGATGAATTAACTGTTTTTGAAAACATAGAGCTTCCTTTACTTTATAATAAAGTACCAGCATCAGAGCGTAAACAAAGAGTAAATGAGTTAATAGAGAAAATTGGAATTTCACATAGAGCATCACACTTTCCACAACAATTATCTGGTGGTCAACAACAACGTGTTGCTGTTGCAAGAGCATTAATTACAAAGCCGCCACTAATTTTAGCCGATGAACCAACTGGGAATTTAGACAGTTCGCACGGTAATGAGGTTATGGAGCTTTTATGTGAATTGCACGAAGCAGGAACAACAATAATAATGGTAACACATTCGTCGCACGATGCAAGTTATTCTGAAAGAATAATTAATTTACTTGATGGGCAAATTGTATCTGAAAGTAAAAATAAATTAGCTAAGGCTATAGTATAATTTTAAATATAGAAAATCATGCTTAAAAATTATATAAAAGTAGCTTTTAGAAGCCTAAACAAAAATAGAACTTACGCCATCATCAACATTCTTGGCTTAGCTTTAGGACTAACAGTAACTATTCTTGTTTTTCTTTTTATTAATGATGAAACCAGTTACGAAAAGCATTGGGACGGATACGAACGTATTTACAGAACGGGTATAAAAGCAGATATGATGGGACAAAAAATGGATGCTCCAGTATCTCCTAGTCCCATGGCAAATGCATTAAGAACTGAGTTTACAGATGTAGAAAATGCCACTAGAATACGCACAATCAATCAAGAAATTTTAATGCGCCATGAACAAACTAAAGTTTATATTCAAAAAGGTGTAGAAGTTGACAGCACTTTTTTTCAAATTTTCAATTATGAATTTATCCATGGAAATCCAAACTCAGCATTAATAGAAGATAATGCCATCGTGCTTACAGAAGAAAGTGCGCACAAGTTATTTGGCGATAAAAACCCTTTGGGTGAAGTAGTGAATTACGATAATAGAAAAGACTATATAGTTAGAGGTATTGTAAAAGAACCTAAAGGGCATGCCCATTTTCAGTTTGATATGTTTATGGCACAAAATACCATCCGCAATGTTTGGATGAGTAATAATAACTATACTTATGTTAAACTAAAGGAAGGGGCAAACCTTAATACGTTTCAAACAGAAATGAAACGCAACTTTATGAAAAAAATTGAACCCGATGTTGAACGGTTTATGAAAATTACTGTAGAAGAATTTTTAGCACAAGGCAATGCTTTTGAATATCAATTAATGCCTTTAAAGGATATTCATTTGTATTCCAAAAAAGATTGGGAAATTCAACAAAACGGGAATATTATCTACATATATGTATTTATAGGTATTGCCCTATTGGTCATTTTAATTGCTGGAATAAATTTTATGAATTTATCAACAGCAAGATCCGGTAAACGTGCCAAAGAAGTTGGCGTTAGAAAAGTTGCTGGAGCTTCAAGAAAAATGTTAATTATTCAATTTTTAACTGAGTCTGTAATCCAAAGTTTCATCGCATTATTTTTAGCCTTTATTTTGGTTGAATTATTTCTTCCAGGTTTTAACAATATTATGGAAACCAATCTTACGCTCTTTAATGACTATATTGGTAAAACCATTTTATTTGCTCTTTTAGTAACTTTAATTTATGGCTTATTTGCGGGTAGCTATCCAGCATTTTTCTTATCTGCATTTCAACCCATTGCAGTATTAAAAGGAGATCTTACAAAAACCAAGGGTGGTGCTTTATTAAGAAAAGTGCTTGTAATTACTCAATTTACAGCATCCACAATTTTAATTATTGGAATGATTATTATTTTCAAACAAATTTCTTTTTTACACAATAAAGACATTGGTTTTAAAGGAGATCAAGTAATAGTTGTTCCAATTCAAACTGATGCTATGACTGAAAATTTTAGAAACTACAAAGATATTTTCTTAAAGAACAGTAACGTTTTAAGTGTTACAAGAGCATCATATTATCCTGGAGATACACCTAATCAAAATCAATTTGCAATAGAAGGAAGTGAAGAGCAGTTGCCTTTATGGAACATGGAAGTTGATTATGATTATTTTAAAACTTTAGGTGTAGAATTATTAGAAGGAAGAAAATTTGACAGAGAAAAAGAGTCAGATTCAATTCCTTATTACATCTTAAATGAAACAGCAGTAAAGAGTTTCAATATTGAAAATGCAGTTGGACGCCGTATTGGGAATATGAATTTGGATGGAACAGTTAAATACGGAAACATAATTGGTATTGTTAAAGATTTTCATATTGAAGGTTTTAACCAACCTATTCGTCCTATGGTACTAGCTATTACAAATAATGTATGGTTCGCATCCTTTAAAATTGCAAAAAATGATATGAATGCAACTATAAATTATATTGAAGCAGAATGGAACAAATTAGAACCATCACATCCATTTAGATATACTTTTTTAGATCAAAAATTTGGTGCTTTATTAAGACAGCAAGAGAATTTTGGAACCATGTTTTTATTTCTTACCATTTTAGCGATTATAATTTCTGCAATGGGTTTATATGGGTTAGCATCTTACACAGCCGAACAACGCACCAAAGAAATAGGTATACGCAAAGTTTTAGGTGCTTCTGTGCCTCAAATTATGAAAATGCTTACTAAAGATTTTATAAAACTAGTCCTTATTGCTAATATTTTCGCATGGCCTATCACCTATTTATTAGCAAAAAATTGGTTAACAAATTTTTCGTATCAGATTGATATGCCTTTATTGCCATACTTTTTTGCTACACTTTTAGCTTTAATAATAGCTTTAATTACTGTTAGCTCTCAAGCTTATTTAGCAGCAAACTCAGATCCGGTTAACGCCTTAAAATATGAATAGGGTTTATTAATCAACCAAAATCAAAAAGCACTTGAAAATATTCAAGTGCTTTTCTAATTTAAAATTAAATATTTAATTAAAACAACGTAATTTGACCTTCATCATCTATTTCTAAATCAGATGATTTTATATTTTTTGTTTCAGAATTATTGGCAGAAACCTCAGTTTCATCAACCACCTCAATCTCATTTGCTGGTGTCTCTTCAGGTGCTTCATAAGGAATTGGCTCTAATAAATTGATTTGGTTTACTTTATCTTTAGTAAGCTGATTTCCTAAAGCATTTACACCTTTAATACTTATAAACTCTTCAAGATTAATTTCTAAATTATCTTTTCTTTCTTTGCCTCGTTCTTTAGCAAACACAATTTCAGCCATAGGCTTCCAATCGGTAGAAACAATTTCTAATTGCGAGTTTGGATGTTCAGATATAAACAATTCTTCTTTACCTTCATTTTCAATTAAAAAGCGTTTTACATAATACAACTCTTTTTCACCATTAAAATAAATAGCAGATATTGGTTTTTTAGGAATCCATTTTTCCATAACAATCATATCGTCATCAAAATGCATCGTTACTTCTGGCGTTACGGTTTTAATCATTCCCGATTGATTGATAATTAACAGCTTATCTTCGCCTCTAAATTCGCCCACCAATTCGCCTCTTCCATCAACATTTAAACGCTGAACCGCATCATCAAACCAAATTTTACGAGGCTTTAAAGTAGACACGCCTTTTTCTTTTAATTCAACACGTTTAACAGAATATTTAGTCACTAAATTTCCTTTTGAAACCCTCCCTTTTATAAGAATATCTGCAAAGTCAATATCCCATTTTAGCTTTTTAATGCTACCTGCTTGTCGTAGATTAACCGTTATAACTTCGGCTTCACCATTAGGATTTGCTGAAAAATAAAGTACTACTGATCCTTTATTGCCGTTGGTTAGATCGTAATCTTTATCGCGTGTAATACTAGTTACGGCAAAACGTTTTATATAAGATGGACCACTTTTTCCATCACGATAAATCATATTATAAATGGTACGTTTGTCTTTCTTCTTAAACACCGCCACATGAATAATATCTTTACCAATAAAGGTTTTTGTGTCTACTTTGGTAACCATCATTTTACCTTCTTTGGTAAATACAATAATATCGTCAATATCACTACAATCGCAAACATATTCGTTTTTTCGTAACGATGTTCCTATAAAGCCTTCTTCCCTATTTACATAAAGTTTGGTATTACGAATAACAACTTTGGTAGCATCAACATCATCAAAAGTTCTGATTTCAGTTTTGCGTTCGCGTCCTTTTCCGTAATCCTTTTTTAATCTTGTAAAATACGCAATAGCATAATCTATAAGGTTTGCCAAATGATGTTTTATTTCGGCTATTTGATCTTCTAAAGCATCAATTTTTTGCTGCGCTTTATCAATATCAAATTTTGAAATACGCTTGATTCGGATTTCGGTTAATCGTACAATATCGTCTTCTGTAATGGTACGTTTTAAATGCTTTATATGGGGTTTTAGCCCTTTATCAATTGCCGAAATAACACCTTCCCAAGTTTCTTCTTCTTCAATATCGCGGTAAATTCTGTTTTCAATAAAAATACGTTCTAAGGATGCAAAATGCCATTGCTCTTCAAACTCATTTAGCTTTATTTCTAATTCTTGTTTTAAAAGCTGAACGGTATTGTCTGTAGATCGACGTAACATTTCTGTAACCCCTATAAACAAAGGCTTATTATCTTCAATAACGCAACCTAAAGGAGAAATAGACGACTCACAACTCGTAAACGCATACAACGCATCAATGGTTTTATCAGGCGATAATCCCGAAGGAAGATGTATTAATATTTCAACCTCGGCAGCGGTATTATCTTCTATCTTCTTAACCTTGATCTTACCTTTATCATTCGCTTTTAAAATGGAATCTATTAATGAAGATGTAGTGGTTCCAAAAGGTATTTCGGTAATTGCTAATATGTTTTTATCAACTTGAGCTATTTTTGCACGAACACGTACCTTTCCTCCTCGCAAACCATCATTATAATTTGAAAAATCTGCAATTCCAGCAGTTGGAAAATCTGGTAAAATAGTAAATCGCTTCCCTTGTAAATGTTTTATTGAAGCATCAATAAGTTCGATAAAATTATGTGGTAATATTTTAGTTGATAAGCCAACCGCTATACCTTCACCACCTTGCGCTAAAAGCAACGGAAACATAACTGGAAGGTTTACGGGTTCTTTACGCCTACCATCGTAACTCGCTTGCCATTCGGTAATTTTAGGATTGAAAACAACATCTAAACCGAACTTAGAAATTCGCGCTTCAATATAACGTGCTGCTGCTGCTCGATCGCCTGTTAAAATATTTCCCCAGTTTCCTTGGGTATCAATTAACAAGTCTTTTTGACCAATTTGCACCATCGCATCGGCAATACTTGCATCACCGTGTGGATGGTATTGCATGGTATGACCAACGATGTTTGCGACTTTGTTGTAACGCCCATCATCCAAATCTTTCATAGAATGCATAATACGACGCTGTACGGGCTTGAAACCATCTTCAATAGCTGGTACAGCACGTTCTAAAATCACATACGAGGCGTAATCTAAAAACCAATCCTTGTACATACCAGTAATTCTAGTAATGGTTTCTTGAGGCTCTTTATTTTCTATGTTTTCGTTTGTTAAGTCGTCGTTTTCTTCTATCATGCTATGTTAGGCTTTCTCTTCTTCAATTAAATCTAATTCTACTTTTAGATTATCAATAATAAACTCCTGTCTGTCTGGTGTATTTTTTCCCATGTAGAAAGACAACAAATCTTCAATAGACATATTATCGTCAAGCATAATGGGGTCTAAACGAATATCTTCGCCAATGAAATGCTTAAACTCATCTGGCGAAATTTCACCCAAACCTTTAAATCGTGTTATCTCTGGTTTTGGCTTTAGCTTGTCAATAGCATCACGTCGTTCTTCATCAGAATAACAATAGATGGTTTGCTTTTTATTACGCACTCTAAATAAAGGCGTTTGCAAAATATATAAATGTCCTTCTTTTATAACTTCAGGAAAAAACTGAAGAAAAAATGTAATAAGTAATAAGCGAATATGCATGCCGTCAACATCTGCATCGGTAGCGATAACCACATTATTATAGCGTAAATCTTCTAAAGATTCTTCAATATTTAACGCAGCTTGAAGTAGATTAAATTCTTCGTTTTCGTAAACTATTTTTTTACTTAATCCGTAACAGTTTAATGGCTTTCCTTTTAAACTAAAAACCGCTTGCGTATTCACATCGCGTGATTTTGTAATACTACCCGAAGCCGAATCTCCCTCGGTTATAAAAAGGGTAGATTCTAAATTACGCTCGTTTTTAGTATCGCCAAAATGAACCCGACAATCACGCAATTTTTTATTATGAAGACTTGCTTTTTTAGCACGATCTTTTGCTAGTTTTCTAATACCAGATAATTCTTTACGCTCTCGCTCTGCTTGTAGTATTTTACGTTGTATTTTCTCTGCTGCTTCTTGATTTTTATGCAGGTAATTATCTAGATATGTTTTTACAAAATCGTTAATATACGTTCTTACGGTTGGTAAATCGCCACCCATATCTGTTGAGCCCAACTTTGTTTTTGTTTGACTCTCAAAAACAGGCTCCATTACTTTTATGGCAATGGCACTAACTACAGATTTTCGAATATCTGAAGCATCATAATTTTTACCATAAAATTCGCGTATTGTTTTTACTAAAGATTCTCTAAAAGCATTTAAATGCGTCCCTCCTTGTGTGGTATTTTGCCCGTTTACAAACGAGTGGTATTCTTCACTATACTGCGTTTTACTATGTGTTAAAGCAATTTCAATATCGTCTCCTCGCAAATGTATAATAGGATATAATCTATCAGATTCGTTAATGTTTTCACTTAATAAATCTTTTAACCCATTTTCGCTAAAATATTTTTCGCCATTAAAAACTATAGTTAAACCTGGGTTTAAATACACATAATTTTTAAGCATTTTAACGATATACTCATTTCTATATTTATAATTTTTGAAGATAATATCATCAGGAACAAAAGACACTTTAGTACCTTTTCTGCGAGAGGTATCATCTAACAAATCTTGGTTTACTAAATTACCTTGTTCAAATTCCGCGGAAGCACTTTTATTATCACGCGTAGATTCTACTCTAAAATAAGATGACAATGCATTAACCGCCTTGGTACCAACACCGTTTAAACCTACCGATTTTTTAAAGGCTTTGGAGTCGTATTTTCCACCCGTATTCATTTTAGAAACTACATCTACGACTTTACCTAAAGGAATACCACGACCATAATCGCGAACTGTAACTTTTGTACCTTGAATTGATATTTCGATGGTTTTGCCAGCACCCATAACATACTCATCAATAGAGTTGTCAAGCACTTCTTTTAAAAGGATATAAATACCATCGTCTGGAGACGAGCCATCACCCAATTTACCAATATACATTCCTGGACGCATGCGGATATGTTCTTTCCAGTCTAGAGAGCGTATATTATCTTCGGTATAATTGGATTGTACAGCCATAAAATTGTATAAAATTTAATGATAGGACGCTAATATAACACATCGCTTTAAAAAATGAAACAGCGATTACACAAAGTAATTAACAATAAAAAAATGTTTTTGTTGAGAACATTACACTATTAATTATTTCTCTTTTTTAAGGATATTAACAAGATACCTATAATTACCATTAAAGCACCAAAAAACTGTAATAATGTTAGAGTTTCATTTAAGAAAATAGCAGCTAATATAATAGTAGAAATTGGACCAACACCAGCAATAATTGCAAAATTTGAAGAATTAATCATTTTTATTGAGGCCGATACTAAATAAGACGGAATCACCGTAGCAAAAACCGCTATTAAAAGCCCCAAGAGGTAAACTTGCCATGGATAACCAAATATAGATTCTTGCGCAGAAATACCATAATGTACAAATACACAAAAACAAGATACTATCATGGCATAAGATGTGAATTTCATAATTCCAAACTTAGGAATTAACCAACCACTACCAACTAAATATGAAGCATATGTAATAGCGCTAAGCAAAATAAAGAAGCCACCCAAAAGGGTATTATTACCAGATATGGCTACCTCATCCCAAAACGTAATTATAATTCCTAAATATGTTAAAGCTATGGCTCCAGCTTGAATTTTAGTTATTCTCTTTTTGAGGAAAAGTCTATTTAACATGATAACTATTGTAGGGTATAAAAACAGAATAATACGCTCTAAGCTTGCTTTGATATATGTTAATCCTACAAAATCGAAATAACTTGCCAAATAGTACCCTATAAAACCAAAGAAAACTATCCAAGTATAATCCTTTTTTAGTAATATAACACCTGTATCTTTATTTCTATATATAAATGCAATTACAACATAGAACGGAAAAGAGAATAGCATTCTTAACAACAAAATACTCAATGCATCTACATGATATATATAAGCTAATTTTACCATGACAGCTTTAGAGGAAAAAAGAACAATTCCTATGAGACCTAATAAAATACCGTATATAAACGTTCTTGTTTTTTGCATAGAACGAATATAGATGAGTTTAAATTATAAGCTTTCCTGAAGGGGTTAGTTTTACGACGTTCAAAATGATAAAAATAGAATATCAAATAGATTCAGCGGTTTTTTTTTTAAAATTGACTTCTTGTTTTTAAAAGTTTTTTCATATACCTTTTTAAAAACAACCAATTAATAAATTGCCCAAGTATTCCGTAAGGAGCTTCAAAATTAAATTTATTAATCATTATGGTTTCTTTTTCACTTTCACAGAAGATATGCTCGTGGCGAAAAGATTTAAATGCTCCAAAAACCATTTCATCTACAAAAAAATTGGGCGCATTAAATTCTGTTATTTTTGAGGTTAAATGTTGTACAAAACCTAAGTGTTTTGCTTCCCAGCTTACCCATTCTCCTAACCCAATTAATCCTGAGGTTTTTCCTGCAATGGCTTTTTCGTTGGAATACTTTAAAGATTCTTGATGAAAATCTATGTTTCGAGCTAAATCGAAGCATGTTTTAATATCTGCTTTAATACAGGTTTTAATCTCAACTAAGGGCATGTGATTTAATTTAAGAATACAAATATATTCATTTTCTTACAATTAAAAAACAATCTATAATTACTAATGGTTAAACATTAAACAAAAAGTGCATCACATCGCCATTTTTAACAATATAATTTTTACCTTCAACACGCATTTTACCAGCCTCTTTTACTTTAGCTTCGCTACCCAAATCAACATAATCATTGTAGGCAATAACTTCTGCTCTAATAAATCCTTTCTCAAAATCGGTATGTATTACGCCTGCAGCTTGTGGTGCAGTAGCTCCAATATCCACTGTCCAAGCACGAACTTCTTTTACACCAGCTGTAAAATAGGTTTGTTGGTTTAGTAGTTTATAGGCTGAACGGATTAATTTAGCTGAACCTGCTTCTTCAAGTCCAATATCCTGTAGAAACATTTGGCGTTCTTCGTAATCGTCTAATTCATTAATATCGGCTTCTGTACCTACTGCTAAAACTAAAACCTCAGCATTTTCATCTTTAACAGCTGCTTTTACTTGCTCTACGTATGCATTACCAGAAACCGCTGAACCTTCATCTACATTGCAAACATACATTACTGGCTTATCAGTAATAAGTTGAGATGGTTTTACAAAATCGTTATAATCATCGTCAGAAAACTCTAAAGCTCGAACTGAAATTCCAGCCTCCAAGCCTTCTTTAAGCTTTAATAAAATAGTCTCTTCTTTTTGAGCCTCTTTATTCCCTGTTTTTGCTGCACGTTTTACTTTATCAAGTTTTTTTTCAACGGTTTCTAAATCCTTTAATTGTAATTCCATATCGATGGTTTCCTTATCTCGAATTGGATTTACATTACCATCAACATGCACAATGTTATCGTTATCAAAACAGCGTAATACGTGAAGAATTGCATCGGTTTCACGAATATTTGCTAAAAACTGATTTCCTAAACCTTCTCCTTTACTAGCTCCTTTAACTAAACCAGCGATATCTACAATCTCGACAGTAGCAGGTTGAACACGTTCTGGTTTTACCAATTCTTCCAACTTTTCTAACCGTGGGTCTGGCACATTAACCACACCAATGTTAGGCTCGATGGTACAAAACGGAAAGTTAGCACTTTGCGCTTTAGCATTTGATAAACAATTAAACAACGTCGATTTTCCAACGTTTGGTAATCCTACAATACCTGCTTTCATTTTTCTTTAGATAATTAGATTAAAGATACAAGAACCAAGACTTTGGTTTTTGCGAGTGCAAATGTAGGTATTTAGAAATTTAGAATAAAAAAGGTTTTAATAATTGTTTTATTTGCGTGCAAAAATCCGGAGTGTTCTTATTGGTCTCAGCTATGCGAAGTGCGAGATATCAAGAAACTTCTCTTTCCGCTTATAAGTTATTATCAATTGTAATTTTCTTAATATCAATATTTTATATCGAATTGCACAAGCTATTATTGGCAATAGTTTTTATCTTTAAATCTGGTTCTTTTTTTGTTTTTCATAATTTTCAGTCAAAAGGCAGTAAATCCGGTTCCAAAAATTTTGTTTTTGCATTCTTCGAATTATAAATATCAAATCCATAGTGGCAAGACATTAACTCTTTGAAATTATGTTTCAATCTTGGGAATTCATTTATAAATTTTTCAAAGCTATCAGAATCCGATTTGAGAATAAAATGATAAACTGCTTTTATAGCGGCTAAAGTCAAAGTTGCGTTGTATTTGTCTTCTTCTCCAACAATTTTTACGTACTTTTTTAGCTGAATTTGTATGTTTGATTTTGATTTTTCAATGCCATATTTTTTAATATTAATCCAAGCCAACCTCAAATGTGCTTCATGAGAGAAAATATCTGGATTTAACTTACAATTAATAAATTGTTTTTCAAATTCAGAGTCGGATAGTTCAAAATGTCTTTCCATCTTTTTTCAAATTATTGCTAGCGATTAAGGATATGAATCTGTTTAAATGATTAATATCCACAGATAAGCGAAGTTAGAATTTTTATAAAAGTCAATACATTATAAACAAACTTATAAGAAATCTGCAAACAAAAAACCAAGCTTTTACTCAAGATTTGTTTTACAATTTATTAATTTTTAATGAGTTATAATATTGATTTATATTTTATCCTCTTTAGAAATCGAAACATCTTTAAACAAAAGCATCTCCTTTATTTTACTTGAAGCACCGTCATAAAAACCCGTGGCTTTTTGATAATTTTTTGGGTTCTCAAAAGTGCCAAAAAACATATCTATTAGCGGTAAATCTGCATAATTATTTTTGTGAATTCCTCTACCGTGATGAATAGAATGGCTCTCTGGTCGTTGAACGAAATATCCAATCCAACGCGGAGTTTTTATATTTGCATGTTGAAAAAATGCTAAAAAATTTATAACAAAAAGTAGTATGGTAATAGTCTGTGGAGGCAGTCCAACAAGTAAAGCAAAACTAACACTACCAACAAGGGTAAAACCTATCATATCTAACGGGCTATGGAACAATGAACCATAAGCATCTAACCGTTCTGCGCTGTGGTGAACTTGATGAAAAGTACACCATAAAAAATCATATTTATGCATAGTTATATGATATACGTAAATCACTAATTCATAAACTAAAAGCCCAATTATTGAGCTTGTAAAGACACTTAAATGGGTTAAATTGAATACTTGGAATTCTGCCAAAAAGGGATCAATAAATATTGGCAAATAAGATGCTACAAAAAAGAACGCAAAGAAAAAAAGCAACCCTTTTACTCTCCAGTTCTTTACTTTAGGTAGTTTCCTTGCAGGAAAAATTTCTTCCCATAATATTAAAAAGGCATAGGAAGCTAAAATAGCTAATGATAAAGGGTCTAATAATAATTCTAAAGGTGTTGGTAATTGCGAAAAAACAGTTTCCATAATTTATAATTTTAAGTTTGAGCTGCAAAAATAATTGCACCTTAAGCTTTAAACTAAAAATTACACTTGACCTATGTTAGGAATTTAATTTTTTTCTTATTCTGCTTAAACTTTCTGGATGAATCCCTAAATATTTAGCTATCTTATTAACCGGAATACTAGAAATATATTTAGAGTGAGTTTGAAACATTTCAGCATAACGCTCTTCGGCAGTTTTAGATAAGAAATCTTTTTCTCTGTTAGATTTCCTTATGTAAGCTTGCTCAAATAATATACGGCTAAATTTATTGGCTTCAAATGATGTTTCATAAGACTTAAATAAATCTGGATAAGCAATCATTTCTAACTCACAATCTATTAATGCGGTTACTTGTACATTTGAAGGTGCTTGTGTTAAAAAGGAAGTTAAACCTGCAAACATGTCATTTTCAAAAAAGAAATCAATAATTTTTTCAGACACATAACTTTTAATAGTCATTTCTACAATACCTGTATTTATAAAGTAAACATAAGGTTCAACTTTATTGTATTCAGATATGATTTTACCTTTTTTAAAGTTAATCTTTTTTACAGGATAAGGTAATTCATCATAAGACAAATACGATGTATTTAAAATTATGTTATAAAATTCTAAAAATGACATATCTAAACTAGAAAACTATTCAATTTTAAATTTAGTGTTTTTTTATGGTTTATAAGCACAAAAAAATCCCAAGCCAAAAGCTCAGGATTCGTTATTCATTCTTAATTATAAATTTTTAATTATCCATCAGGATGCATAAAGCGTTGTTTCGCTAAAAGCTCTTCTTCGGTTTCCACCACATCTTCATCTGGTACACAACAATCTACAGGACAAACCGCAGCACATTGTGGCTCGTCATGAAACCCTTTACACTCAGTACACTTGTCTGGTACAATGTAATAAATCTCATCGCTTATCGGCTCTTGCGCTTCATCTGCATCAACTTCGCTTCCATTAGTCAAAACCACAGTTCCGTTTAAACTTGTACCATCTTTATAGCGCCAATCGTCTGCACCTTCATATATTGCTGTATTTGGGCACTCGGGTTCGCATGCACCACAATTTATACATTCGTCTGTTATTATAATTGCCATAGCGTTTTTTCTCTTGAGTTTGCTTAAATTTGCAGACGCAAAAATAAAGCCAAAACCATTCATAACCAAATATAGAATGCATTTACAACAAAGAATTAACGCTTTTGTAAAATTAGGAGATTTTATTGGTCAGTTTTCTAATGAAGCTATCAAAAAAAAAGATAATGTGGAACACAACGCTATTTTCTTTGATGGCTTTAAGCACCAACTAAAATTAGCCGAAGAAAGCAACGGTTGGTTTACCCAAGAAAATATAAAATTTGCATTAAAAGGATGGTCAGACTCCCTAACTCTTAAAAACTTAACAAAATGGTTGCAACCTTATAATTTAGATGCTGTTAACCCCAGAAAAATTGCCATAATTATGGCAGGAAACATTCCGCTAGTTGGGTTTCATGATTTTTTATCGGTTTTAATTTCTGGTCATAATATATTGGTTAAACAATCATCAAACGATAAACACCTGCTACCCTACTTAGCTAAGTATTTAGAATATGTTGAAAATGATTTTAAAGGTAAAATTGAATTTACTGAAGAAAAATTAACAAATTTTGATGCCGTAATAGCCACAGGAAGCAACAATACAGCACGCTATTTTGAATATTATTTTAAAGGCAAACCTTCTATTATTAGAAATAATAGGAATTCAATTGCAGTTTTAAAAGGGAAAGAATCTACTGAAGATTTAAAAAAACTATCTGAAGACATTTTTAGATATTATGGCTTAGGTTGCAGAAATGTATCTAAACTTTTTGTACCAAAAAACTATAAGTTTGACACTTTTTTTGAATCTATATATCATTGGCACACAATAATTGATAAAGCTAAATACGCCAATAATTACGACTATAATAAAGCCGTATATTTAATGAGTGAATTTGATATGCTAGAAAATGGTTTTTTTATGATTAAAGAAGATGAAAGCTACGCATCGCCAATAGCAACTTTATTTTATGAATATTATGATGATGCAGAACAATTAAAAGAAAAAATAAAAACTGATTCTAATAAAATTCAATGTGTTGTTTCAAGCGGATTTATAAATAATGAAATTGCTTTTGGTAAAACACAAAAACCTCAACTTTGGGATTATGCAGATGATGTAGATACTATTGCATTTTTATTAGAAATATAGTCCAAAAATTATTGATTATATAACACGAAATCTCATATTAATTAAGACCTTTGTGTCATAAAATTTCACTATAAAATGAAAAAACACAATTTTAGCGCAGGACCATGTATTTTACCTCAAGAAGTCTTATTAAAAGCATCTGAGGCAGTCATAGATTTTGATAACAGCGGCTTATCACTAATTGAAATTTCACACAGAAGCAAAGCTTTTGTTGACGTCATGGAAAAAGCCAGAGCTTTAGCTTTAGAATTACTTGGTTTAGAAGGCAAAGGCTACAAAGCATTGTTTTTACAAGGTGGCGCAAGCACACAGTTTTTAATGGTAGCTTTAAATCTTTTAGAAAAAAGAGCAGGCTATTTAAACTCTGGAACTTGGGCAGATAAAGCCATAAAAGAAGCGAAAATTTATGATGATATTTATGAAGTTGGATCCTCAAAAAATGCCAACTTTAACTATATACCTAAAGGCTATGATATTCCTTCAGATTACGACTATTTCCATTGCACATCAAACAATACCATCTTCGGAACGCAAATGAAATCATTTCCAAAGTGTGATATTCCTATGGTTTGCGATATGAGTAGTGATATTTTTTCGCGCTCACTTGATTTTTCGCAATTCGATCTAATATACGCTGGGGCACAAAAAAATATGGGTCCAGCAGGAACAACTCTTGTTGTTATTAAAGAAGATATTCTTGGTAAAGTATCGCGTAAAATTCCATCAATGATGGATTACAAAACGCATATTAGCAAAGGTAGTATGTTTAATACACCTCCTGTTTTTGCTGTTTACACATCAATGCTAACTTTAGAATGGTTAAAAAATCTTGGTGGAATTCCTGCTATTGAAAAAGAAAACGAAAAAAAAGCACGCTTAATGTATTCTGAGATTGATTTGAATCCTTTATTTAAAGGTTTTGCAACCAAAGAAGACCGTTCTAACATGAATGCAACATTCACTTTAGAAAATGAAAACCTGAAAGAAACCTTTGAAACCATGTTAAAAGAAGGTGGTATTAATGGTTTAAATGGTCACAGAAGTGTTGGTGGATACAGAGCATCTATGTATAATGCATTACCCCTAGACAGTGTTAAAGCATTAGTAGAAATAATGAGTGAGTTAGAAAGTAAAGCGTAAAATTAATCGTCATTCCGAACGAAGTGAAGAAATCTTATTAAAAGATTGCCACGTCATACTTCCTCGCAATGACAAAATAAAAAAGAATGAAAGTATTAGCAAACGATGGCATTTCTCAAAGCGGTATTGATGCCTTAGAAAAAGGTGGTTACGAAGTTATCACAACAACTGTAGCACAAGAGCAATTAATAAATTACATCAACGAAAAAGAAATAAGTGTTTTATTGGTACGTAGTGCAACAACCGTACGCAAAGACTTAATTAATGCTTGCCCGAGCCTAAAAATTATTGGACGTGGTGGTGTTGGTATGGATAATATTGATGTAGAATATGCTAGAGAAAAAGGATTAAAAGTAATTAATACACCTGCAGCCTCATCACATTCTGTTGCAGAATTAGTATTTGGTCACCTTTACGGATTAGCACGTTACTTACATAACTCAAATAGAGATATGCCATTAGAAGGTGATAGCAACTTTAAAGGTTTAAAGAAAGCCTATGCTAAAGGCACAGAATTAAAAGGAAAGACTTTAGGTGTTTTAGGCTTCGGTCGTATTGGTCAAGCTACTGCTAAAGTGGCTCTTGGAGCTGGTATGAAAGTGGTTGCTTTCGATCCGTTTTTAGATAAAGTGAATTTAGAATTAGATTTTTTTGATGGTCAAACCGTAAATTTTGAAATTGAAACTATTTCTAAAGAAGATGTTTTAAAACAATCAGACTTTATTACTTTACATGTTCCAGCACAAAAGGATTACGTTATTGATGAAGCTGAATTTAACATGATGAAAGATGGTGTAATTATAGCTAATGCAGCTCGTGGTGGTGTAGTAAACGAAGTAGCACTTGTAAAAGCTATTGAAAATGGTAAAGTAGCAAGAGCAGCTTTAGATGTTTTTGAAAAAGAACCTAAACCAGAAATTCAATTATTAATGAATCCTGCATTATCATTAACACCACATACCGGTGCTGCAACTAACGAAGCACAAGATAGAATTGGTACAGAATTAGCATCACAAATAATAAGTATTCTAGGGTAAAAGAATTCTTTTCAAATAAAATGTGACCGAAATGGTATAATTGAGTCCTAACTATATGTTGGGACTTTTTTTGTACCTTGAACTTCCAATTTATTAATATTAAAAAAACAAAATATAATCATGTCAGGAATTTTAGACTTATTAAACAGCGACCTAGGAAAAACTATTATCAGTGGTGTTTCTAATCAAACTAATCAACCTCAAAACAAAACACAAGATGTTTTAACTATGGCTTTACCAGTATTAATGCAGGCTATGAGACGAAACGCAGCAACACAGCAAGGTGCAGAAGGATTACTTGGTGCTTTAAACGGCAAACACGATGGTAGTATCTTAGATAATTTAGGAGGGCTATTTAGCGGAGGCGTTGATAATAATGTTATAAATGACGGAGAAAAAATTCTTGGACATGTTTTAGGTGGAAAACAACGACATGTTGAAAACGCTTTAAGTCAAAAATCTGGAATGGATGCAACCTCAATTGCTCAAATACTTAAAGTTGCAGCTCCTATTTTAATGGGAGTATTAGGTAAACAAAGTAAACAACAACAAGTAAATAGCCCAAGTGGTATTGAAGGCTTATTAGGCGGATTATTAAAAGGAAACTCACCACAACAAGAGCAAAGCTTTTTAGAATCTATTCTTGATGCCGATGGCGATGGCAGTGTAATTGATGATGTTGCAGGTATGGTGTTAGGCGGTAATAAAAAGAAAGGCGGACTTGGTGGATTGCTAGGTGGACTTTTTGGAGGTAAATAAAATTGCAGTACTTTTTATAAATTCAAGAATGCTAAACAAGACAGTTTAGCATTTTTTGTTAAAATCATTTAAAAATCAAATGTTTAAGGAATGATTTTTGTATCTTTAAATTAAAAAAGTTATGAAAACGTATATTTATCTAATTTTAGTATTAGGTTTTCTTATTAGTTGCAATACTTCGAAAAGATTACCCTCCATAAATAAAGAAGAAGCTAATAATATAACAGCAAACGATACTGTAAAAATTAGTAATGATGAACTAGAATACGAAATCATTATTATAGAACCAGGTTTTAATGTTTGGTTGGCAAGCAGAGCAAGACCAGAAGGATATTACTCGCAACAGTACTTAGAAAACAGAAATTATCAATATGTAGTAGCATGGAATCAAAGAGTATTACAGCCTAACCTTTATAATCCAGATCTTTACGAAATGCAAATTGACTATCAACCTCAAATAGATTATGGATATGATGTAAATTATAAGTTATATAATTATTTTATCTACTTTCAATTAACCTACAAACAACAATTAGCTGGCTTTACACCTAGAATTTAAAACTCTTTTAACTATTTTTGCATTCAAATTTTTATTGTGAAAAAGTTTAAAGAGCATTGGGAAATACATAAAAATTGGCAACTCATCCTTCCTGTTGTGGGATTGTTAGCTTTGGGTTACTCATCTTATAAATTGTCAAATATTTTTTTAAAAGATAATAATATCATTTTCACCTTACTACTAAGTGGTGTTTTCTTTTTTATTCTTTTAAAATTAACCCTTTTTATTTTTAATAAATTAGAAAAAAAATGGCATGTAACTTATAAGTGGGAAATGATTAGCATTTTTTTGGTGTTTGCCACTACGGGGTCGTCATCAGTTTTTATTAGTAAACCACTAATAAAATTAATGGGTATAAATAAAGAAAACCTTCCTACTTTGGCATACTGGATATTGTATATTATTATAGGGTTTATTTTTTACCAAATACTACTTGTTTTAATTGGTTGGATTTTTGGGCAATACAAGTTTTTTTGGGATTTCGAAAAAAAGATGCTTCGTAGAATTGGTTTTAAACGCTTTTTAGATTAGTGCAACACGTTAAACAACATATTGTTTTTAAAGGTATTACACTATTTATAGCTGTTGTATTTTTAGTACCGTCTGTTATAAAATTTGCACATGTATTTTCACACCACACACACAAAGTCTGTAAAGGATACGACACCACCCATATACATAAAGTAGATATTGAATGTGATTTTTATAAATTTAAATTAAACAATAATTTCACTTACTCATTCTTTAATATTGATTTATTTTTAGAAAAAAATGAGCCTCAGCAAATTGCATCACAATACTATTTTTTAAGTAAATATCAACGCTTACAAACTTCACTTCGTGGTCCGCCATCTTTAATTTAATAATATAAAAAAGTTTGCTGAGTTCTTCAGCTTAAATAATTATTAAATTAAAAAACACATATATGAAATTATTTCTTAATATGTTGCTATTTCTAGCAATATCAAATTTATATTCTCAAAACAAAATAGAAGGCATCGTAAATGAAGCCAATACAAATTTAAAATTAGCCTATGTAAATGTTTATATTCCTCATTTAGAAAAAGGAACAATTACTAACGAAGAAGGCATTTTTACATTAGATAATTTACCAACAGGTAAATACACTATTCTGTTCTCGATTATTGGATATGAAACACAATCGCTAAATATTACTATTCCATCAAACAATCCCATTTCAGTAGAATTATTACCATCTGCAATAGAAATGGAAAGTATTATTATTTCTACACCCTTTCATAAATTACAGCGTGATAATGTTATGAAGGTTGAACATAAAAACATATCAGATTTAAAAGCAAATGGTGCAATAACTTTAGCCGATGGCATTACTAATATTGCAGGTGTAGAAAGTGTAACAACTGGTTTAGGCATAGGAAAACCTGTTATTAGAGGGCTGAGTTCTAACCGCGTATTAGTATACACACAAGGCATTCGTTTAGAAAATCAGCAATTTGGTAGCGAACATGGTTTAGGCGTTAACGACGCTGGTATTGAAAGTGTTGAGGTTATAAAAGGTCCAGCATCGCTACTTTATGGTAGTGATGCATTAGGTGGAGTACTTTACCTTAATCCTGAAAAATTTGCAAATAATAATACAGCTTCGGGTGATTTTGGTGCCAATTACTACAGCAATACCAATGGCTTTAACACCAATGCCGGTTATAAGTCTTCGGCTAATAATTTTAAATTTTTATTTAGAGGAAGCCTTACTGAACATTCAGATTATAAAACAAAAGCGTATCGAGTTACCAATACACGTTATAGAGAACAAGATTTTAAAGCAGGTTTAGGCTATCAAAATCATAAGTTCAAATCTGAGTTTCGATATAATCTTAACAATTCTAAATTAGGAATTCCTGAAGAAATTGGGGAGCAATCAACTAATAGAACACCTTTGTTACCTTTTCAAAATATTACAAACCATGTATTTAGCTCAAAATCGACGCTGTTTTTAAATGAATCAAAATTAGACATCAATTTAGGATTCATTTATAATGATAGAAAAGAATTTGAAGAACATCATCATGAAAGCGAAGAAGAGGAACATGAAGAAGAGGAACATGAAGATGACGAAATATTAGAAGCGGCACTTCGCATGAAACTAAAAACATTTAATTACGATGTAAAATACCATTTACCAAAATTGGGCAAATTTGAAACTATTGTTGGTGTACAAGGGATGAATCAAACTAATTCAAATTATGGCGAAGAACAATTAATTCCAGACGCAACAACTAACGATTTTGGACTGTTAGCAACGTCACATATTCATTTTGAAAAGCTAGATATTCAGCTTGGTGCACGCTTCGATAACCGAAACATAAATGTTGCTTCAGGTGTAAACAAGGACTTCAACAGTTTTAACGGTGCTTTTGGTATTAAAAAGAATGTTTTTAATAACTTAACTGCAAGACTAAACTTTGCAACAGGCTTTAGAGCACCAAATTTATCTGAACTCACATCTAATGGTACTCACGAAGGCACAAATCGATACGAAATAGGAAACATCAATTTAAAAAGTGAGCAAAATTTTCAAACAGATATTGCTTTAGAGTTTAAAAATAAGCATTTAGAAATTTTTGCTAATGGTTTTTATAACAGTATTAATAGCTATATTTTTCTTTCGCCCAACGGCAATGTTATCGATAATACGCCTGTTTATTTATATTTACAAGATGATGCTAAACTCTATGGTGGCGAATTTGGGTTACACCTGCATCCGCATCCTTTAGATTGGTTACATTTTGAGGCGAGTTTTGAAACCGTTACAGGAAAGCTGAAAAACGACACATATTTACCACTTATTCCAGCAAACTCTATAAGTAATATTATAAGAATTGAATTTGAAGAAAACTGGATTAAAAAGGGCTATACTTTTGTTAAATTAAAATCTACATTCAAACAAAATAATGTGGGTGATTTTGAGACAAATACAAACGGATACAATCTTTTAAGTGCTGGTTTTGGTGGTAGCTTTTCGGTTTTTAAAAATGAATTAAGTGTAACGTTATCTGGAAATAATTTAACCAATAAAACGTATATAAATCACTTGTCACGCTTAAAACCTGATGGTATTTTTAATATAGGTAGGACTATTAATTTAGGGTTTACTTATAGTTTATAACTAAAAAATGCCTTTCAAATTTGAAAGGCATTTTTTTATATTTATTACAGTATTATTTATTATCAGCTTGAACTTCAGCCACAATAGGTTTTTCTTCTTTATTAAAAACATAGGTTAAAAACCACATGATTGTAAATGTTGGAATAATATCAAATCCTGGTATAGCTTCTTCAATAAACGATACTACACCAGCTATTTTTCCTTTAGTACCTTTATACATTTTACTCATTAAATAAGCTGATGCTGGTGCCCAAATTATATCTAAAAGGGTTAACATACCAACTATGTCAAATAATATACTTAATGCTAATTTTTTATTTTTACTTAAATTCTCTAATTTCATAGGTATTTGTTTTTAAACTATATAACGCAAGAAACATACCAAAAATTACTTTCCAATAAGTTTTAAAAACTCATTTCTAGTTTCAATTTTTTCAAACTGCCCACGAAATCCAGAAGTTGTTGTTATCGAGTTTTGTTTTTGTACACCACGCATCATCATACACATATGCGAAGCTTCAATAACTACAGCAACCCCTTGTGGCTTTAAGGTATCGTTTATACAATCTAAAACTTGTTCTGTTAACCGTTCTTGTACCTGTAATCGTCTTGCAAACACATCAACAATTCTAGGTAATTTACTCAACCCAACTATATGTCCGTTTGGTATATATGCAATATGTGCTTTCCCAAAAAATGGTAAAATATGATGCTCGCAAAGCGAATATAATTCAATGTCTTTCACAATAACCATTTCGTTATAAGACTCTTTAAACATAGCACTTTTAAGAATTTCAACAGGGTCTTGATGGTAACCTTGCGTTAAAAATTGCATTGCTTTTGCAGCCCGCTCGGGTGTTTTTAATAAACCATCCCTATCGGTATCTTCACCTAAATCTTCAATAATATTTTTGTATCTATTCTTAACATCATCAGTTACTTGCATATTATACTCTTCAAATTTTTTATATGGCATGTTATATTTTTATTAAGATTCTAGTATTGTCAAAATGGCAATTTAAACTGAAATTTCTTATTTGAATAAAAATAGTTAAAAAATATTTAGATGTACTTTTTATCTAAAAATGAAAAAAAATATTAACAATTACTTTAGTTTTTTAACGTTTACTTAAGATTAATGCATTTTTAACAAAACTACATTTGTTAAAATGTAACATTTATTACTAAAAACCATCTTTTAATCATCAAACAAAAAAACAAATCAACTTTATGAGGCAACTCATTTCGTTCTTCTTTATTTTATTATGCTCTTTTTTAGCCAATACACAAGGCAAAAAAACATTAAATATTGTAAGAACAACTGCTGCTCCAAAAATTGATGGTGTTTTAAATGACCATGCATGGAAAAATGCAGATAGCGCCAAAAACTTTACACAGTTTAGACCAGAAATGGGTGTTGTGGAAAAAGCTCATCAAAAAACTATTGTTAAAATAACTTATGATGATAATGCGATTTATGTTGCTGCCTATTTAAAAGATAAGCCAGAAGATATCCAAAAGCAATTTACTAGTCGCGATAATTTTGGACAATCAGATTTTTTTGGTTTAGTACTAAACCCTAATAACGATGCCCAAAACGATACTGAGTTTTTCGTATTTAGTTCTGGTACACAAGCCGATGCCATTGCTTCTCCTAGTATTGATGATGGCGAAGATTTTGGATGGAATGCCGTTTGGGACAGTGCTGTAAAAATTGTAGATGATGGTTGGATTGTTGAAATGAAAATACCATATAGAGCACTTCGATTTTCAAACGACGATGTTCAAACTTGGGGACTACAATTTCATAGACGTTTTAGAATTGACAACTCGCAATATTCGTGGAATCCTATTGATAGAACTAAAGGTAACATTGGTTTATATCACGGTGAATTATTGGGCATTAAAAACATTAAACCCCCAACACGATTAAGTTTTTATCCGTTTGTATCTGGAATATCAACATCTTTTGATGGCGAGCATGAAACCGATTTTAATGTTGGATTAGATGTAAAGTACGGCATTACCGAAAATTTTACTTTAGATGCCACTTTAATACCCGATTTTAGTCAAGCTGCTTTTGATAATGTAAGATTGAATTTAGGGCCTTTTGAACAAACGTTTAATGAACAGCGTCAATTTTTTAAAGAAGGTGTCGATTTATTTAATAAAGGTGATTTATTTTTTTCAAGGCGTATTGGAAATTCGCCAACAAAACGAGGAGCTATCGAAGACGAGTTAATAAGTAACGATAATATAAGTGAAGAAATTATAGATAACCCAAATATAGTTAAAACATTAAACGCCGTTAAAGTCTCTGGGCGTACTAAAAAAGGCTTGGGTATTGGTTTTTTTAATGCTGTAACTGAAAAAACAGAAGCCAAAATAAAAACAACTGAATACATTAGAGACCAAAACACACAAGTTATAACAGATAGCGTTATCTCTTATAGAAATAGAGTTACAGAACCTCTTGCAAATTATAACATTTTGGTTCTCGACCAACAATTTAATGGCAATTCATCAATAAGCCTTATAAACACAAATGTTACTAGAGATGGCCGTTATAGAGACGGAAACGTTACTGGACTTTTAGCCGATGTTTCAAACAAAAGAAACACCTATAATATTCGTGGTCAGGTAAAAATAAGCAATGTAAATTTATCTGATGGCATTAGCACAGGTTTAAGTTCATTTTTTAGAGTTGGTAAAACACATGGTAAGTTTCGTTATAGTTTCGACCATGAGTTTGCAGACGAAGAATACGATATTAACGACTTGGGTTTAAACAATAGAAACAACTTTAGCAATTTTGGTATAGATGCGTCGTATCAAATATTCGAACCCACAGAAAAGTTGAATGATTTTAGAATTAACACCTGGGTAAATTATCGTCGTTTATATAATCCAAATACATATACAGGAACAAATTTTGGTTTACGATTTAATGCACAAACAAAAAAACTTATGTGGTTTGGAGCTAGAATTAATTTTCAACCAGGAAAGCAATACGACTATTTTGAAGCTCGTGATTTTGAAAACAAGCGTTTTTTTATTTATAAAAACTTTGGATCAACAGGTATTTGGTTTGAAACCAACCAAAATAAAACATTTTCTATTGAAGCTAACTTAGGGTCGTATACCATGTTTGATAACGAAAGAGATTTTTTTGGTTATGAATTTGAAGTTGAGCCTACTTTGAGATTTAATGATAAATTTAGAATGTCTTACGAATTAGAATATCAAAATAATAAAGGAAGTCGCGGTTTTGTTAATAATATAAATGATGATATTATTTTTGGTGAACGCAATGTAGTTTCGATTGAAAATGGACTTTCTGGAGCTTATAATTTTAATCCTCTCAATTCTATAAGTATTACTTTTAGAAACTTTTGGAGCACCGTAAATTATGATTATCAATTGTTTATTCTTGAAAACGATGGAACACTTTCAGCAAATAATAGTTATAATGTAGATAGCGTAGAAGACAGCCCAAACATCAATTTTAATACTTGGAATTTAGATTTACGCTACTCGTGGCAATTTGCTCCAGGTAGTCAACTCACTGCTTTATACCGAAACTCGCTTTTTAATTCTGATACCGCATCAAAAGACACCTATTTTAATAGTTTGAATACCTTATTTGATCAACCCATACAGCATGTATTTTCGTTAAAGCTTCAATATTTTATTGATTATTCAAATCTTAAAAATGTTTTTAAAAAGAAAAGTAACAGCTAATCGTTGTTTATAAATCTATAAAGCAGTACTTTCATTCCCTAATTATTTTTTATGATTAAAGCGCATAATGTTCATAAATACTACGGCGATTTACACGTCCTTAAAGGTGTAGATATTCATGTAAAAAAAGGTGAAATTGTATCTATTGTTGGTGCTTCAGGCGCAGGAAAAACAACGCTATTACAACTTTTAGGCACATTAGATAGAGCTTCAGCTAAAGAAGATTTCAACATTACCATAAACAACACTAACATTAACACGCTAAACGACAAGGCTTTAGCTAAGTTTAGAAACGAACATATTGGGTTTATCTTTCAGTTTCATCAATTATTACCAGAATTTACAGCTTTAGAAAACGTGTGTTTGCCAGCATTTATAAAAGGTACAAAAAAAGCAGATGCCGAAAAACGTGCCAAAGAACTTTTAGATTTTTTAGGCTTATCACATCGTATTAACCACAAACCCAATGAGCTTTCTGGTGGTGAACAACAACGTGTTGCGGTGGCTAGAGCTTTAATAAATAATCCGGATTTAATTTTTGCCGATGAACCTTCAGGAAATTTGGATAGCGAATCTGCTGAAACTTTACACAGTCTATTTTTTAAACTTCGTGAAGAGTTTGGGCAAACCTTTGTAATCGTTACTCACAACGAAGAACTGGCAAATTTAGCCGATAGAAAATTAACCATGGTTGATGGGAAAATTATGAGTTAATTTATATCACTTTTTTGAGTACGCTTATTTATATGTTGCTATTTTATTGTTCATCTTTCCTTATGGTTTCAGTATCATTTGATTTTACATGTAAATCCATCTGAGGAAAAGGTATAGCGATATTGTTTTTAGTAAATTCCCGACTAATATTTCTACGTATATCGCTTTTCACTTTACTTATTCGAAATATATTTTGACTAAAAAACAAAACTTGAAAATCTAATGATGAGTTACCGAAATTTACTAATCGTGCTTCGGTCGATTCGCGGTCAGATATATCGGGATGTTGGAATACACTTTCTTCTAAAATTTTTATAACTAAATCAATATCACTCCCATAAGCAACACCAACATCAATCCTAAAGCGCGTCTTCATGGTTTGATGACTCCAGTTTATAACTTTGTTAGTTGTAATTAATGAATTTGGAATTATAATAGAAACATCATCAGTATTTAAGGCTTTAGATGTTCGTAATCCAATACTTTGAATCTTAACGATATCGCCATCAATATCTAAAACATCATCTATTTTTATAGATTGTTCTGAAAGTAAAATTATTCCAGATATAACATCGTTAAATGTTTGCTGTAATCCTAAGCCTATTCCAACAAGTAAAGCAGCAGAACCAGCTAATAATACAGTAACTTTAACACCAATAGTTTCTAAAATAAGCCCAACTGCAATGACCCACACTACATATCTAATGATTTGAAGTAAGGCATAAACACTCCCTCTGCTAAGCTTTTTAAATCTACGTTTACGAAAAAGGGCTTTCTTAATTAACCATAATATAAATTTGGTTACAAAAAATATCATTAAAACTTTCACTAATGTAAAAACCTGTACACTATTTTCTCCTACACTAATAAGCTCAAATTCCAAAAAATCCCTAATAGTTTCCATGTTGTTTTTTTAATGACACATAACGATTAGTATATGGTTTAATAATTTACACCGATCGTTAAGCGAAGTTAATTTTTTAAAATTGTAATAGCTAATATTTATTTTATTCCTAAACTTATTTAAGAATACTTATTTTTACTTTCAAAAATTTACTT
>NZ_CAXIBN010000014.1:0-32020 GCF_964021735.1 uncultured Wocania sp.
TTTTATCGTAATCTGATGATAATGGAACAATACGTACTACCTCGTGTGACCCTTTGGTAAGTGTTCCAGTTTTGTCAAACACAATGGTCGATATTTTACGGGATGCTTCAAATGCTGTTCTGTTACGAATCAATAACCCATTTTTAGCAGAAATGCTAGTAGAAATTGCAGCGACTAATGGCACTGCCAAACCTAAAGCGTGTGGACAACAGATAACCATAACAGTTACCATACGTTCTAAGGCAAATGACACCGTTTCACCCAAAGCCAACCACGTAAAGAATGTACCAAAACCTAAAACCAATGCAATTACAGTAAGCCATTTTGCAGCTACATCTGCCAAACGTTGTGTTTTAGACTTCTGTTTTTGGGCTGTTTGCACCATATTTATCACTTTTGATAAATAAGTTTCTTCTCCAATGCCCTTTACTTTTACTTTAATAACGCCATTTCCATTGATGGCACCGCCAATTACTTCTTCATCTACCGTTTTACTTACGGGCTTACTTTCCCCAGTGAGCATACTTTCATTGAGGTCACTTTTACCTTCTACTATTACGCCGTCAGCCGGAACTTTTTCACCTGGTTTAATGAGAATGATGTCTCCTTGGTTTAGCTTGCTTATTTTTACTTTTCGAGTTTGGTTTCCATCTACCAAGTTAGCTTCGTTAGGCATTAATGCTGCTAATGCTTCCAAGGCTTTACTTGCTCCCAAAATAGAACGCATTTCTAGCCAATGACCAATTAGCATTACATCAATAAGTGTTGCCAATTCCCAAAAAAACGTTTTCCCCTCAAACCCAAAAATGACCGCAACACTATAGAAGTAAGCTGCTGAAATCGCAACTGCAATAAGCGTCATCATTCCTGCTGACTTCTTCTTTAACTCACTTACCAGTCCATTTAAAAACGGCCAACCACCATAAAAATAGACGATGCTTGAAAGGATAAACAAAATATAATTGCTACCTGTAAAATTCCAATCTACGCCCAACCAATTCTGTATCATTGGCGATAATAGAAGAATAGGTATAGTCAAAATTGTGGACACCCAAAATCTTCGTTTAAAATCTTCTATCATCATTTTGTGATGGTCGTGTCCCATTTCGCCGTGAGCAGGATTGTGACCTGAATGGTCCATCTTACTATGGTCCATTTCTGCCTTTTGTTTGGGATGGTTTCCGTGGTTATGGTGTTCGTGATGTTCCATCTTTTAAATATTTTGAGTTAACATTACAATTGCCATCACAATCATAATGGCATTTTCAATAAATGTAGCTTCCGTCATTGGCAGTTTTAATGCCGTTCCCAAGCAAGCACAGCGGATGGATTTTTTATCCAAAAGTGTTTTGGTAACACCAACAGTTGTGATACTTAACACAATGAGCGTAGCGATTAGAGCAATTTCTATTTCAAAACGCATTAAAAACATCAGTCCTAGAGCAGTTTCTATGAATGGGTATATCCAACCATATATTGAAACCCGCTTTGCTAATGGGTCATACATTCTAAAAGATTCTGGAAAATTTTTTAAATCCAGCATCTTGAAGAAACTGAATACGATAAAAAACAAACCCATAAAATCCAACATTACCATATTACCATCCCAATTTTTATAATGCAACAATACGCTAGCTGTTGCTATGTAAAAAAGGATGAGCAACAAAGGCTGCAATTGTTGCAGTTTTGATTTTTGCTCTGTTTCATCCATAGATTGGGATGTCATCTGGAAAACATTTTTGTTTTCCTTTTCCGAAAGAGTATATTTTTCAGGTAACGCTTTTTTAAGGGTTTCTGTAGCAACGTGGCTACTCATTGTAACTTCAGCTTCGGCTTTTTCGAGGTTAACAGTAACGTTGGTAACGTTATCTACGTTGCTCAAATATTTTTCTACCGAAGCCTTACAGCCTCCGCAGGTCATTCCTTTTATGTTATATGTATGTGTCATTGTTCATTTTTTTAATGATTATTACACAAAATTAATTTCTGCAACCCACCTTCATTTGTACAATTCTGGATAATGCTTATACAATTTGGTCTATGGATTTTCTGTTCCATTTTTGCAGGTTTTTAAATACCGTCATTGACATTCCTGTCACATTTTTGAACTGTCTCGCCAAATGGCTACTATTATTATAATCTAAACTGTAAGCTATTTGCGAAAAATTCAATTGTCCCAACTGTATCAGTTCTTTTACCTTCTCAATCTTTAAATTGATTTCATATTTTTCAATCGTTACACCTTCAGTTTTACTAAACAGCTTACTTAAAGCTGAATAGGATTTAATAAACCTTTTGGTCAAAAAAGATGAAAGGTTTGTATTGTCTTGATTTTCGATTTTTTTTATGAGTACAATCTTTATTTCCTCTATCAAAATTTCTGTGTCATCCTTTATGATTTCAAAACCGTGTTTGTTCAGCACTTTTTCCAATTCTAATGCTTGGATGCCTGTCTTTTCGTTTAGAACAATTCGCCCAAGCTCAACCGATTTTATGTCACAACCCAATTCCTCCAACTCACGCAATACAGTTGATTTGCATCTGTCGCACACCATATTCTTTATGTTAAGGGTTTGCTCCATATTTCTTTTATAGTGCCTGAAACGGGAAGGGCTATTAACCAATTAATCAGTATTTCCTTCCCATATCAGGTCTTTATTTTAAATTTTCTTTTAGGTTCTTCATATAATCAATAATCAAGATCTTTTCAGATTTGGATAATTTCGCATTCTTATGAATTAAGGCGTAAGATGAAAGTGGCATTTCATCATCTTCAACCTGACCTATAATAGACTTTAATTTGCTATTCTTCCTTCGGTTGGAATATGCATCCCATTCATTAAAATTCAATACCTCTTTTCCATCTGCTATATGATTTTCGAGAAACCAAGCGGTAGGTTGGATTTTATTGTACCATGGGTAATCTGTGTTATTACTGTGGCAATCATAGCAGGACTCTTGTAATAGTGTGCTAATATTTTCTGGTGGATTGTTTATCAACAAAAAATCAGTTTTTGGCACAACATCACTTTGGTTTAGCTCTGTGGGCATAAACTGTATGCCCACAAAACATACCAATAGAACAAGTGCTACGATTTTCACAATTCTCATTTAGTTTATCTCTTTTTGTACTTTTCCGCATTTCAGCATTTTACTACCGTAATAAGGATTTTTAATATCCTTGTTCATACTTAACCAAGCACTACCGCCATCGTACATAGGACAAAATTGTTGATACAAAGTATTTTCTGTTCCTGTGATTGCGACCATATCCATAATGTCCTTACTCAATGTCTTGAAATGTTCACGCTGGTGGTCCATTTCGCTCTTACCGATATGTTCTGCGTGTTCCTTAGCATCAGTAATGATGTCTTTAAGCTCTTTTTGCTGTTCAGCTGTATAGTTACTTATATCAAACTCACTTAAAGTATTGTTCAATTTGTTGCCAGCTTTTGCAGCTTTGTCTTTATCGGTTTCCACAAGTGCGTCTTTAAGAGCCATATAATCTGCCAATACCTTTTGGGCACTTGAATTTTGCGTATTGGAATCCATCATATCATTGGATTTATCCATTTTATCATGATTCATTTCAGAATGCGTTGTACTATCGTGAGCATTTTCTTTTTTGGTGTCTTTGCAAGACATTGCTGTTAAACTTAAAAATGTCATCATCATAATTGTTGTTGTTAATCTTACTTTTTTCATTATTATTAATTTTAAATTATACTTGTTTTTTTAGTTACTTAAATAATTGACTATTGTGGTTTTTACATAGTAGGTTTTTATGGATTCTATTTGGTTTATTTGAAACTTTAACTGCAATTCCTGAATGTCTAGAACATCATTAAAATCAATGGTTCCAGTTTCATAGCTTTTCATTAATATCTCTTCGGCATCATTAGCTTGCTTCAAATTCTTCGTCTGTGTTTTGTAGCTGATTCTTGCTGAGGTTCTATCGTTTATAGCTTTGTCTAAAACAGTTTCCAATTTGTTCAAACGTTCTTGTTTCTGAGCGGTTATTTCCTGCTGTTGTAATTCGTTTTGTTTGGTCTGCGATTTGTATTTTTTGTTGAAAATTGGAATTGATACTGATACCATTGGCATTACAATGTCTTTTCCGTTATCACTAAAATTCATATTTGGTCGTTTGTCAACGTTGACATAATCCAATCCAAAACCAATCATAGGAAGGCTTTCTTTTTGATTTAATAATTCTGACTGCTGCACAGATTGGTAGAGCTTGTCATATTTTATCAATTCCGGATGCAGGGATAAATTTTCTGTATTAACCAAAGTAGTTTCAAAAGGAATGGTCAATTCCTCAACTACATTCACGGCAATATTCTTATCACGGTTTAACAGTTTATTAAATGCTGTTTGTTCCGCTAAATATTGTTGAGCTAATACGTCCTTTAATTGTTCTAACTCATTTTGACGCATTTGTAGTCGCAAAACATCTACTGCAGATGCTTTGCCAACTTCAACAGAAGTCAATGCCAAAGTCTCGTAGGTTTTGAGTAATTCAATATTTTGCACCAATACCTTTTGCTTTGCTTTGTTCGCATACAAATTGTAATAGGATTGTGATACAGCTGCTACTAATTTTCTTTTTGCAATAACAATATCTTCATATTTGGCATTGGCTAAAGAGCTTACATAATTTTCTCTGGCTGTTATAGAGCCAAACCAAGGTAGCATTTGTTTTGCTGATACTTTGAAACGTTGTGCTCCTGTTCTTGTCTCTGGTTCGCTAACAAAGTACCCAACCCCAAATTCAGTATTTGGAATCGTGTTTACTTCATTTACTTTTTCAGAAAAAATACTATATTGTAATTCAAATTTTTGAATTTCTGGACTATTTTTTAATGCTTCCTTTATAAGAGTTTCCAATTGTTGTGCATTTGAAAAACCAAAAGTTAAGAGTCCAATTCCTATTAAAATTATTCTTTTCATTTCGCTACTTTTTTAAGTTGTATCTCTTGTTTCCAACTGTATAAAACAGGAACAACAAACAATGTGATTAATGCGATAACCATACCCCCAAAGCTTGGTATTGCCATAGGAATCATTATATCACTTCCGCGCCCTGTAGATGTTAAAACTGGAAGTAATGCCAAAATGGTAGTTGCCGTGGTCATCAAACAAGGACGTATACGTTTTTCTCCAGCTTCAACTACCGATGCCCTTATTTCCTGTTTTGTCTCGGGTGTATTTCTATCAAAGGTTTGGGTTAGATATGTAGCCATAACTACACCATCATCTGTTGCAATCCCGAAGAGTGCAATAAAACCAACCCAAACAGCAACACTTAAATTAATAGGGTGCATTTGAAATAGGTCTCGTAAATTTTCTCCAAAAAAATTGAAGTTTAAAAACCAGTCTTGCCCATACAACCAAATCATCACAAAACCACCTGCAAATGCTACAGCAATTCCTGTAAAAACCATTAATGATGTGCCTACCGAACGGAACTGGAAGTATAAAATCAAGAAGATAATGAGTAGAGCCAATGGCACTACTACTGATAAAGTTTCTTCTGCTCGCAATTGATTTTCATAGGTTCCTGTGAATTGATAGTTGATGCCTTTAGGCACAATCAATTCTCCCGAATCTATCTTTTGCTGAATTAGAGCTTGGGCATTTTCAACCACGTTTACTTCTGCAAAACCATCTAATTTGTCGAATAGCACATAGCCCACTAAAAAAGTATCTTCACTTTTAATGACTTGTGGACCTTGTTCATAACGAATGTTTGCTAATTCACCCAATGGAACTGGACTACCTTTTTCAACTGGTACATAAATTTGTTTTAAATCGTTTGGATTGGCTCGTAGTTCTCTTGGATAGCGTACACGAACGCCATAACGTTCACGACCTTCAACAGTTTGAGTTAACACCATTCCACCTACGGCTACTTTTAGCACATTTTGAACATCATCTATTGAGATACCATAACGAGCCAGTTTCTCTCTATCTATATCAATTAATAAATATGGTTTTCCAACAATACGGTCTGCAAAAACAGCTTCGGTTTTAACACCTTCGGCTTGTTTTAAAATATCTTCTAATTGAATTCCAAAAGTTTCAATCTGTTTTAAATCTTGTCCTTTTACTTTAATCCCCATTGGTGCACGCATTCCTGTTTGAAGCATTACTAATCGGGTTTCAATGGGTTGCAATTTTGGTGCTGAAGTGACCCCTGGTAGCTTAGTTACTTTTACTATCTCTTTCCATATATCGTCTGGAGATTTTATTTCTGGTCGCCAGTTTCTGAAAAATTCTCCATCATTATCAGGAATTAGGTTATTGGAATTTTCATCAACGGTTATTAAAACTTTTTTACCATTCTTTCGAGCGTTCTCAACTTCTGTAGAACCTACGGATGCATTTGGGTTCTCAACTAAACTACCGTCTGTACGAATAAAAAAACCTTCATCATCCACTTTATAGCGCTGACGTTTGCCTTTTTCATTCAATATATATTCTGGTTTATATTGGATGACATTTTCATACATTGATAATGGTGCTGGGTCTAGAGCTGATTCTGTTCTACCTGACTTACCAACAACCGTTTTGATTTCTGGAATACTGGCTACAGCCATATCCAATTGCTGTAAAACCCTAGCGTTTTCTTCAACTCCTGCGTGGGGCATAGAAGTGGGCATCAACAGGAACGAGCCTTCGTTTAATGATGGCATAAATTCCTTTCCTGTATTTTTCATTATGAAAAAGCCAGCAACAACAATAAGTGTTGGAATTGATAAGAATGTTATTTTATTGACTAAAGCCCATCTTAAAATACGGGTATAATATTTTCTGAATAAGGTAAAAACACCCAATAATCCAAAACATATAAGTCCAACGAAAATAAGATTCCATAAGATGCTTCTATCTACTCCTAAAGGTCTCCAATATTCAGCCAAAAGAAATACTATGGCGAAAGCAGAAATACCAATATTCAAAACATTAGCACGCTTTTCTGTAATCCTATCTTGATTTTTTAATAGGGTAGAAACTCCAAATGCGATTAGGATTAATCCTAACCAATAACCAAAGGCAGTTGCTACGATACCAAGTGCTATTAAGATGCCATTGATTATATAACTAGATGTCTTTTTTAAACTTTTCTTTCTAAATAGGAATGCTGCAAATGGTGGAATTAAGAACAATGCCACTATAATAGATGCTGTTAATGCAAACGTTTTTGTATAAGCCAATGGCCTAAACAATTTGCCTTCTGCACCAATCATTGTAAATACAGGAATGAAACTAATAATAGTGGTCATTACTGCTGTTAATATTGCACCAGACACTTCTGCGGTAGCATTATAAACAACGGTGTTTATAGGTAATTTTCCATCATCTTCATCTAGATGCCTAAGAATGTTTTCTGAAAGTATGACGCCTACATCTACCATCGTACCAATAGCAATAGCGATACCTGATAATGCAACAATATTTGCATCAACTCCAAAGAGTTTCATTGCGATAAACACCATTAAAACGGCTACTGGTAAAAGTCCGGATATTAGTATAGAAGCACGAAGATTAAATACCATAATGATGATGACCAAAATGGTAATTAGTATTTCTAGAGTTAGTGCTTCGTTAAGTGTTCCTAATGTTTCTTGTATGAGTTCCGTTCTATCATAAAAAGGTACAATGGTTACTTGAGAAGTCCTTCCATCGCTCAATACTTTTGACGGTAATCCTGAGCTTAATTCATTTATTTTCTCCTTAACATTATTAATAACTTCCATCGGGTTTGCGCCATATCGAGCAACAACAACAGCTCCCACGACTTCTGCACCTTCTTTATCTAAAATTCCACGACGTGTTGCAGGACCTAAAGAGACTTTACCGATGTCTTTGATTTTGATTGCTGTATAATCTTCTGATGTAACTACAGCATTTTCAATGTCGGCAATGGACTTAACATAACCCAAGCCACGCACCAAGTATTCGGCTTTGTTTATTTCTAATGTCTGAGCACCAATATCTTTATTACTTTCTTTTACAGCTTTTACAACGTGATGCAAGCCAATATTATATTGACGCATCAATTCTGGATTAACATCTACTTGATATTCTTGAACAAAGCCACCAATAGAGGCTACTTCTGAAACACCACTTGCTGATGACAAGGCATACTTCACATAGTAATCCTGAATACTTCTTAATTCGTGTAAATCCCATCCACCGGTAACCTTTCCATTTTCATCACGACCTTCTAGCGTGTACCAAAATATTTGTCCCAAGCCTGTCGCATCAGGACCTAATGCAGGATTAACACCGTCAGGTAATAAACCACTGGGTAATGAGTTTAATTTTTCGAGAATACGACTACGACTCCAATAAAATTCTATATCCTCTTCAAAAATGATATAGATACTCGAAAATCCAAACATAGACGAACTACGAATGGTTTTTACGCCTGGAATGCCTAAAAGCGATGTGGTTAATGGATAAGTGATTTGGTCTTCTATATCTTGTGGGGAACGACCATCCCATTTAGTAAACACTATTTGCTGGTTCTCGCCAATATCTGGTATGGCATCTACCGCTACAGGATTACTTGGTAAAAAACCTGTTTCCCAATTAAAAGGTGCATTAACTGTTCCCCATCCTATAAATAGCACGAGCATTAATACTGCTACAAGTTTGTTTTCTATTAGAAATTTTATGCTTTTGTTTAGCATTAGCTTTGATTATTAAACAATTAGACATTGGCATTAAAAAAAACACCGAATACAAAGAATTATCCTAATGGAAAACATCCACTGGATAAAAAGGCTATTGTTTGAAAATCAAATCAAATAAGTCTCGTCAAGCTTGTAGATTTGCCTTATGACGAGTGGTGGAGCGTAATCTCTATATGAAGTTACATTTTCCTCTAAACCTTCAAAAAGGTTGATGTAAGTGTAAACAAATGAAGCAACAAATAATTGTTGGTCAAGTGTTTGTTTATTAAAAGTTATCTTTAATTCGTCTTGACCGTCAATAACTAATTGCTCATCAGAACAGCAATCTTTTATCTTAATCGAGCAACCTTCAGTCGAAGGGCTTTCAATATCCATTCCACAAGTTTCTACTTTGTTAAAAATGGCAGAATCAACTAAAGTATCTCCACAATAATGCATATCAACAGTAAATGACATTGTAGAAAAAAGCACTACAATTGCCATTAAAAAGGATGATATTCTGTAAAAAAATTGCTTCATTGATAATGCAAAGGTATAAATTTTTAACAATTTTTCTTTGGATTAACAATTTTTTAATTTTGCAGGTAACTCTTTTGGTTCTAATAATGGGCTTTCAACAAAAAGTCGGACAAATTTTCTAAGACCTATTCCACATATTTAACTTGATAAAATTTGGACTTACTATATTTGACTGGACATTAAGTTGAGGGAATAACAGTTACATAATTTACCTTTGATTTTTTTTTAGTTAATAGAGAAAATCAAGTTTGGGACTCTGATATTACTTATATACAAACTGGTCAAGGCTGGATGTATTTGACTGTCATTATAGACCCGTTTCATAGAAAAGTTGTAGGATGGATGGTCAATGAGCCAAACATTAAGTACTAGTGATACTATCATTCCTGCTTTCAATATGGCTGTAGCATCAAATACTATTACTGAAGAACTTATATTCCATTCTGATAGAGGAACTCAATACGCTAGTTATAAATTCACCAATATCTTAAAAAGCTATAAGGGACTTATAAAACAATCTATGAGCAGGAAAGGAAACTGCTGGGATCATGCAGTAGCTAAATCTTTCTTAAAAGCTTAAAGGTAGAATGGGTATATAAACACAATTACTGGCTTAGGTCAGAAGCTGAGTTATCTATATTTCAATGGATAGAAACTTGGTATAATAGAAGAAGAATACACGCTTATTTAGGGTATAAATCTGTAGAAGAGTTTAAAATTGAAATGTTTAATTAAAAAGTAGCTGCATGACTCTCATCTAATTGTCCACTTGTTTATTGCAAGTCCATAGCGAAAGTGTAATAATTTGTGGAACTCTTTATCAGTACTTAGCTAGACTTATCGAAATCAAATCAAAAGCCTATATTTATCAATGACGATAGGCCTATAACTTATAGCCAATTTATTAATTTAATAACACTATTAAGATCGGTGCATAAGTTTTTCAATTTTTGTAGGTATATTAAACTTTGGATGTGCAAAGTAAAAGAATAAAGTTAAAAACCCTTCCTTACTAAATTTCTCTCTAATTAAATTATACGCTTTACACATATGAGCTTGAACTGTTTTTGGGGAAATATTGAGAGATTCTGCTATTTGCGCATGGGTCATTTTTTCATATTTGCATAAAACAAACACTTCCTTGCATTTAGTTGGTAGTTTTTCAATTGCTAATTTTAATTTTTCAATTCTATTGTTATTTATTTCGTCATCCTCAACAATAGCATCCATTAGCCGTTTGTATTTCCAACTATCTAAAGTTTTTTGCTCACGTTTTTCTTTGCGATATTTATCAATATAGGTGTAATAGGCTGTTTTGTATAAATAACCATTAATAGAATTTATATCATCTAACTTTTCTTTTGAATTCCATAATTTAATAAATGTTTCCTGTAAAATATCATCAGTTTCAAATTCATCTTTGGTAAAGCTATTTATGTAGGCCATTAACTTCCTGTAATTTGAATCGTAGATAACTTTAAAAGCCTTTTGATCTCCATTTTTTAAGGCATTTACTAAGTTCGATGTTTTTTTTGTGTTAGTCATAAACTATATAATCGATGCTAAGTTATATATAAAAATGTAAAAATGTATAGGCATTTTAAAAAAGTTAGACGTATTACTTATAACTAAATGGAATTATTGTGAACCAAAGAACAGAAAAAATAATTGCAAACTACTTTGATGGGAAAATATCGGATAGCGAAGCTAATGAGCTTATTGCTTGGATAGAAAAAGGAAATAGAGATGTTTTTAATGAATATGTTATTTTAAATTTTTCAACAGAGCAATTACAAGCAGTAAAAAGTGATAAAAAAGAGATGTCTTGGAATATTATATCATCCAAGATCAATAACAAGAGATTGGTACAGGGTATTCCTCTATACAAAAGAAGTGTATTCAAATATGCGGCAGCAATATTGATATTTGTTTCGGCTGGCTACATCTTCTTAACAAAAGATAGCGTTGTTGATAACACTCCAATAATAGTAAATAACAATATTACAGCAGGAACAGATAAGGCTATATTGACACTAGAAGATGGAACTAATATTACTTTAGAGAAGGGGCAACAATACACCTCAAAAAACGTAGAGAGTAATGGTAAAGATTTAATTTATGTTCCAAAACAAATCATTCAAACAAAATCAAAACCTAGTTTAGCTTATAATTATCTAACCATTCCTAGAGGAGGTCAATACTTTGTAAAATTATCCGATGGTACTCAAGTATGGTTAAACTCCGAATCACAGTTAAAGTACCCTGTTAACTTTATTGAAGGTGAAACAAGGCTGGTAGAATTGGTTTATGGTGAAGCCTATTTTGATGTATCCCCTAGCACTAATCATAGTAATTCAAAATTTAAGGTGCTTACAGGAATCCAGGAAGTAGAGGTTTTGGGTACTGAGTTTAACATTAAGGCATATCAGGACGAAGAATATGTTTATACAACACTGGTTGAGGGTAAGGTGGCCGTAAAGAATTCATTAACTAGAAGTCAATTGATTCCAGGTCAACAAGCCATCATAAACATTGATACAGAGAATCTGGATATTGCAGAAGCCGATATTTATAGAGAAACTTCATGGAAAGAGGGCGTGTTTAGCTTTAGAAAAAAGCCATTAAAAGATATTATGCGAGTATTGGCGCGTTGGTACGATATGGACGTGGTTTTTGAAAGCAAGAACCTTAAAGAAGAAAGGTTTATAGGAACATTGGACAAAAGTCAGAGTATCGAGAGTATTTTATTGTCCATTAAAAATACGAGTAACATTAATATTGTATATAAAATAAAGAATAAAACAATCTATTTAAAATAAAAATCAACTAACTTAAATTATAGAAATATGAAATAAAAAGACTAAAAACTAAAAGAGGAAGTAGGTCTCCAACCTAGACAGTATAAGACTACACTCCTCTTTGTACGTACTAATTATTTAACAAGGTTAACTAACTAATAACAAACAAATTTATGGAAATTAAATTAATTAATCCGGTTTTCTTTTATAGAAGAAGACTATTAACCATTATTATGAGAGTGTTTCTCTTTTTTTGCTGCACCTTAGCATTTAGTTTTGCACCAAACAACGTAATATCACAAAATTCTAAAATTAAAATAAATGTCGATAAGATATTAACTGTAGATGAGATTTTTGATATTATTGATGCACAAACTGATTATAGGTTTATTTATCATGAAAATCTATTTAAAGATTTTCCTAGAATGTACCTTAAAAAGGGGACTATTAGATTAAACAAGTTATTAAAAGAATGCTTACCTAGTGACAACCTTAACATTATCGTCTCAACAAATAACACAATTCTTATAAATAAAAAATCGAAGTACGATAAAAAACTGCAAAAAAAGACCTCAGGTACTGTTACAGATAAGGAAGGTGTTCCTATGGCTGGTGTTACAGTTTTAATTAAAGGGACTAATGATGGGGCAATAACTGACTATGAGGGTAAATATAACCTTGACGTTCCCAGCCCAGAAAACGTATTGATTTTTTCTTTTTTAGGTTATGAAATACAGGAAATAAAAACTGATAATAAAGCTGTTATTAATGTTGTTCTGAACGAACTTGTAACTAGTCTGGATGAAGTTCTGCTCACTGGATATCAAAAAATCTCTGTAAACAAAAGTACAGGAGCTACCAATACCGTTAAAGGGGAAACCATAGAACGAAAAGGAAACTCTAATTTGCTCCAATCCTTAGAAGGTCAGGTTGCTGGATTGGGATTATATTCAGACCCCACAGAAGAAGGATCAACAAAGTTTGATGTTAGAGGGGTTACAAGTATAAATGGTGATTCCAGACCATTAATAGTTGTAGATGGTTTCCCTATGGAAGGAGATATCTCTACCATTAACCCACACGAAATTGAATCTGTTAACATTTTAAAGGATGCAGCTTCAAGTTCAATATATGGTGCAAGAGCAGCTAATGGTGTTATAGTAATTACAACAAAGAAGGGGAAATCAGGAAAACTCAATATAAGCTATAGAAGCGTTTTGACAACCTCACATAAACCAGATTTATCATATCGTTTAAATAGGGTAAGTTCTTCAGATTTAGTAGATATTCAAGAAATGGCGGCATTATCTTCTACTAATGTACATACCTATGAGTATTGGTTAAACACCAATCCTGCCACAGGACGTCGTTTTTTTGCTAATGCATCCAACATAGTCTACGAAACAGTCGCTAGAGTTAATGAGGGGCTTATTACCCAAGAACAGGCCGATGCCATATATGCAAACTTAAAGACCAAAGACAATACCAAACAATTTGAGAAGTATTTTCTTCAATCAAAATTTGAGCAACAGCATAATATTAGCATTAGTGGTGGGGGAGATAGAAATACTTTTCGTACGTCTTTAAATTATACAAAAAATCAATTTGAATGGACGGGAAGCCAATCAGACAGGTTTATTTTTGATCTTATAAACAATTTCAAAATAAATGATAAAACAAGCATCGACATCATTGGAAATGTAACCTTTAACCATTCCAAGAGCACCCCAGTTCCAAATAATTTGGTCTTTGGAGGTGTCAACTCGTATGAAGAAATTATCGACACCAATGGAAATTATTTACCGGTTAGACTTGCAGCTGCAAATTTCGGTACAAATAATGGAGGTGTTTTTGGAGGTAAGGAGCCACTTGAAATAGAAAGGCTCATTGATGCTGGATTATTGGATGAATCATATTATCCCTTAAAAGAATTGGGAGCGTATACAACAGATAATACAGGAATTTCTGTTAGACTTCAGGCTATGCTTAATACCGAGTTTACAAAAAGCCTTAAAGGACAATTTGCCTTTCAGTATGAATCTGGGAATTCAAACAACACAAGATTGTCTTCTAAAAATTCTTTTGAAATGGTTAGCCTAATCAACAATACAACACCTTTAAGCTATACAGGAGACATTAACGAACTTAATGTTCCTTTAGGGGGCAGGATAGTAGAGGCCAATGCCAATAGAAATTCCTATACCTTAAGAGGACAATTGGATTTTAATCAAATTTTTAACGATCATGAAGTTTTGGCAATTATAGGTTCTGAAATAAGAAATGTATTTAATACTCAAACTGTAGTAGATAAATTAGGGTATGACGACAGTACGCTGCTATTTAAAACTATCAACAGAAAAGATTTGGAAGGAACAATAGATAATGTTTACATCCCCACTGGCAGTATAGCTGGCGGTTTGGAATTCAATGATGATTTTATTGAGACAAAAAATAGATATTTTTCTTTATACGGTAATTTTACCTATGGTTTTAAAAACAAATATATTCTTTCGGGTAGCGCACGTATAGATCAATCTAATTTATTTGGAACAGATCCAAAATATAGATATAAACCGTTTTGGTCTTTAGGTGGTAAATGGAGAGCTTCCGAAGAAAGTTTTTTTAATAGCTCATTTATTGATAGATTAGATTTTAGGCTTACTTACGGGGTCAATGGAAATATTTCTAATGAATATGGTCCATTTAACATTGCAAGGGCTTTATATCCTTATAGGTCGGGATATATACAATCCTTGGCCATAGAAACACCAGCAATTCTTGATTTAAGATGGGAGAGAACCGCAACTACAAATTACGGGGTAGATCTGGATATCTTTAAAAATAGAATTGGGATTGGGTTTGACTATTATATTAAAAAGACAGACGATTTAATTGCCAATGGCAAAGCCAATCCAACGCTTGGTTTTTCAAATTTGGTTAGAAACGATGCCAACATTACCAATAAGGGAATTGAGGTGACCTTAAACACAAAAAACATACAAAGTCAAAACTTTAGTTGGTCTACCTTTATAACCTTTAGGCATAATAAAAATAGTGTAACGAAAGCTTTTTCCGATGAACAATATGCCTATTTTGCTGCTGGTCTTCGAAATTATGAAGGCGCTCCCGCAAATACATTTTGGCATTTTGATTGGAACGGTTTAAATGAGGATGGATATGGAACAATTAAAAAAAGCAACGGCAACATTGCTGTACTTGATGGTTCTTTTAGTCCATTGAACAGTGTGGATTTGGAAGATATGATAGATGCCGGTACAACCAATCCTATTTATTCAGGAGCCATTACCAATACATTTAATTATAAAAATCTGGCATTCTCATTTATGTTTATTGGTAATGGAGGCCATGTGCTCTTGAGCGACTCTTACAATGGCGACTTTATTGGTAGAACCCCAACTAACATTAATAGCGATGCTGCCTATGCCTGGAAAGAGGCAGGAGATGAGAACATAACGGATATACCAATTCTAAGTTCATCTAGCTATGGGCCAAGTATAACAAGACGTAGTACAAAGAACATTGTTGATGGGGATTATATAAAGCTAAGGGAAGTAATTTTAACCTATTCTTTAGGGCAAAGTTTACTTAAAGGTAGTATGGTAGATAACATCCTGTTCAACTTAAGGGCAAACAATCTATTCTATGTGGCAAAGAACAAAAAAGGAATCGATCCAGAAGGGCACGGTGTGGGAGCAAGATTTTTCCCTACAGTACCATCTTATACTTTAGGGGTTACTGTTAATTTTTAATTAAAATAAAATTTTAAGACATGAAAAAACATTTTTATTATATAATATTAATTAGTCTGGCTTTTATAAGTTGTGATGATTATTTAGATGTTGATCCTAAAGGGTTGGTTATCCCAAACACGATTGAAGATTTTGATTTATTGTTAAATGGAAGTGAACGTACCATAAACACAACTACTGATGAATATGCGTTGTTTTTAACAGCAGATGATTTTACATCGGAAGAAAGCGATTTGGGAGATTTAGATAATCCAAACAACACTATTCTAAACCTTTATACTTGGGATAAGGATTTATTCAACGATCAAAGCGAACAAAACAGTTGGAACCTCCCTTATAACAATATATACACCTATAATCTGGTTATAGAATCCATAGATGGGGCTTCTCCAGCATTAACTTATACAGAAAATGACAAAAAGACTATAGAAGCAGAAGCTAAAGTTGGTAGGGCTTACGAATATTGGTTGTTGGTAAATACCTTTGCCAAGCAATATTCCGAAGCTACAGCGTCAGAAAGTGAAGGGGTTCCAATAATTACTATTCCAGACCTATCAAAATCAGTCCCAGAAAGAGCGTCCGTAAAGGCCGTTTATGATTTTATTATCAAGGATGTTGAAGAATCCATTCAATACTTGCCAGAACTTGCCAAAAATTCAATCCGTCCTTCTAAAGCTACTGGATATGGAATGTTGGCAAGGTTTTATTTGTCAATGAACAATTATGAAGAGGCCCTAAAAAATGCATCCTTGGCCATTTCAGAAAAAGGAGAAATAGGAGATTACAATGTTGATCTTGTTTCAGGTTATTTATCAGAGCAGTATATTATGCGTCTCTACGGTTATACAAGAGGCTTTGATGCAGGAAAGGTAAGTGATAATTTATTAAACTCTTTTGATGCTAACGACAGTCGCTTTAATCATTTAAGCAGTTGTTCATGGGTTTACGACCCTGCTATTGGATGGCAATATATTTGTGGCGGATCTTATAGAAACGGCTATGCTCACGATGTAAACCATGCTGTTTCTGTACCAGAAATGTATTTAATTAGAGCAGAATGTAATGCGAGATTGACGAATGGAACTATAGAAGACGTGGTTACGGATTTGAATGCTTTACGATCAAAGAGGATCCCTAATTATGTAAACTTGACTTCAGCAGATTTCGCAACCAAGTCTGAAGCACTCACTTTTGTATTGGAAGAAAGAAGACGAGAATTGTTTATGATTGGGATGCGTCTATTTGATTTAAAACGATTGAACCTTGATCCAGCAACTGCTAAAACGGTAACACATACTGTAAACGGAGTAGATTATACCTTAAATCCTGGAGATAATAATTGGGTACTGCCCATACCTAGCCAGGCTTTAAATTTTGCTCAAGGTTGGACACAAAATCCAAGAGATTAAATAAGACACAAATGCTGTTTAAAAAAAGTAAAAATAACTCAGTTATTAATAATTCTAAAACAGATTGAGTAAACCATTTATAGAATATAAAGGAATGAATCCCTCGAGGTTTTACCTCGGGGTTTCCTTCAATTCTAAGTTTAAAAACAATAAACCCTTGTAAACAATAAAATATTGTTATATAAATCAAAATATTATGAGACACATATTAAGCATGCTAATATTGGTTTTTACGTTATCGGCTTATGGCACGGACTGTAAAGTAAAACTTCCCGAGCTTTCCGGAAAATATGAAGGAGATTGCAAAAAGGGCTTGGCCGATGGTAATGGAAAAGCATGGGGTGAAACCGATTATTATGAAGGGGTCTTTAAAAAGGGATTGCCGCACGGATACGGGATTTATAAATGGGGTAACGGAAATTTGTATCAAGGGAACTTTTCAAAAGGTTATATGGATGGAGAAGGCGAACTCATTAGCATTGACCCATCGGGAAAAAAAGTGATTAAAAAAGGTTTTTTTAAAAAAAACGTATATTTAGGAGAGTACAAATATCCGTATAAAATCATATCTCAACAGGGTGTAAAGAACATCAATTTTCAGGAAGTCTCCATAAATCAAAATGAAGTTAGAATCACAATATATTCCAATGGAACTAAAATAACACCACAACTAACCCTGTCCGATATAAACAATACAGTTGTCGAAAACAGAAATGGTGTCGTATTAGTTAATGCTCAATTCCCCTTAAAACGAGTAGATATTTCTTTTCAGGTCGATTCTTTTTCCTATAAGGTAATCTTCGATATTTATAAAAAAGGAAGTTGGGAAGTCATTTTATCATTATAATCTTAAAATTAAATAAAAAGATACACATGAAACAAAAAATAAAAATTGTTATAACAAGCATATTTCTTGCAAGCTTACTTGTTGGATGTAAAAAAGAAAAAGATAGCTTCCAGATAAAAGTTGAGCACTTAAATACAGATAATATAATTGGTAAGTACTTATATGTTAACAAAACTTTGGACTATCATAAAGTGGATTCTGCTTTAATCGAAAAAGATAAAAACATTGTGTTAGAAATAAAAAAGGAATCCAAAGAAGAAATATATCAGCTTGCTATTGAAAAAACAGATATTAAGAACGCTCTTTTTTTTGCTGGCACCCATGATATTCAAATAAGTTTAAAAAACAATGAAGATGATGCAATAATGAGTGCTGTAGTAAACAGTGGGGGAAAAGAACAACTTTTATATAATGAATACCTGAACGGACAAAAGGAATTACTAGACAATGAAAAAAAAATAAACAAAGAGTGGTCAAATTTAGTAAGCGAAAACAAGCATATGGTGCCTGAAAACAGAAGGCCTTTGGACTCGCTGTTCAACCTAAATTTAAATCAAAAGAGAAAATATTATAAAGATTATGTGTCCAATCACACCAACGGGACCGCTCTATATGTTTTAAACTCATCATTACGTTTTAGTTATGACCCAGATAAGCTTGACAGCATTTTAAATGCCTATCCAGATTCCTATAAGGAAACATCCTTATTTAAAAATCTGCACGAGAGGGCTGAAATCATGAAAAATGTTCAAATTGGTGCTATTGCCCCAGATTTCACCATGCCAGATGTCGATGGCAATCCAATAGCACTATCTTCCTTTAGGGGAAAATATATACTCTTGGACTTTTGGGCCTCTTGGTGCGGGCCGTGCAGGGCAGAAAACCCTCATGTTGTTAAAGCATATAATACATATAAAGACAAAGGATTTGAAGTTTTAGGGGTGTCCTATGACTTTCCTGGAGCAAGGGAAAAATGGCTTAAAGCTATTGAGGATGATAAATTACCATGGACGCAGGTCTCTAATTTATTGGGATGGAAAGACCCAACCTCTAAACTATATAATATTAGTGGGATTCCTTCTCCCTTTTTACTAGACCCAGAGGGCAGGATTATTGCCAAAGGGTATGAAATTCGTGGTGAAGATTTGATGAAAAAACTATCGGAAATATATGGGGATGAGGCAACTGTTAATTAAGCCCATATTGGTATTATTGCTAAGATGAGGCACTTTTTTAAAGGCATGCTGGATGTTTCTGAGCAAAAAAAGTCAACACGGGGTTTTATTGACCCAAACAATTATATTTATAACACGTACTTAAAATGAAAAAAACAATATATCTGCTGGCACTGGTAATTTTTAGTATTTGCTGCAAAGAAGCTCCAGTTAAAGAAAATAAAAAAGTAATTCTAAAGGGAGCAATAACCAATTATGAGCAAGACACACTATATATGAAGAATGTGTCCTCTCAATTCCTTTTTTTTAAAGAGATAATTCATCCTATTGTATTAAGCGAAAACAAATATTTTAATTACACATTCGAGCTAGAAAAACCAACTTATTTTCAAATAGGCAGAACTTTTTTATACCTATCCCCAGGCGATAGCTTAATAACAGATTTAGATACTAGAGACCGTGCTTTTGCTTCTTTTAAAGGAATAGGGGCGGAAGCGAATAACTATTTAAGAAACTTGCCCTACCCTAAAGCAGGCTCTTTTTGGGGAGGTAATGATATTGCTTCAAAGATAGAAACTTACCAAGAGATGCCCAGTGCTTTTAAAAATTTTTTAGATAACCGCATGGAAGAACTCGATAGTCTTAGCCATGTTTCGGAAGATTTTAAAGATTTGGAAAAAGCACGTATTAAATTTGATTATGTTAACTCATTACAGAATTTATATTATTTATACTATAAAAAATTGGGGAAAGGTGAAATGACTAACGAAGACTTCTTCGCAAAGACCAAAGAAGCAAATAACTATTTTATACCTTATATAAAACCGTACTTAAGCGACTTTAATAATACTAATTACCTGCAACTGGAAGTATTTCAATCTATACTATATTCTTTAAAAGATGAGGAGTTTAGACGTAATCATGAGCTTCCTGAATTGGATAATAATTTACAGGACTATCTCATAACAGCCGATTTGGTGAATGGTTTAAGATTTAAAGGATATTCAAATGAATTGGGAGATAAATTGAAAGCTGGTGTACAAAAAGTAGCGAACCCAGACTATGCTACTGTGTTAAAAGAACTTGAAAAAGAGTATGCATTAATTACTAAAGGCAATCCTGCATCAGATCTTACTTTTACAAAACTGGATGGTAGTTCGGTTAAATTAAGTGATTATAAGGGAAAAGTGATTGTATTGGATTTATGGGCAACGTGGTGTGGCCCTTGTATGCAGGAGAAACCATTTTTTGAAGCTCTTGAAAAAACATACCAAGGAAATGATAATGTTGAACTTATTTCCCTTTCCATCGATACTGAAAACGTTTGGCGAGACTATTTTAAAAAAAATGAAGCCGTTGGAAACCAATTACAAATAAACAGAAGCCAACTTACCAATTATAAAGTTGCTGGCATACCAAGGTTTTTTGTAATTGACAAGAGTTTTAATATTGTAGATGTTTTTGCTCCATTACCTTCTTCTGGGGATCTAGAAAAGCTAATTAATCAGTATCTATAATGTTTAAACACTTTTTAATATTAAACAGCTTACTTTCTAATTAGTATAAGCATTAATCTTTATATTGTTACTTTATCTTATTTGAGTTAGTCGCTACATAAAGAAGCAGGAAGATTTAAATGGGTTATTGCAAAAGAAAATAAAACTACAGGAAATTTAAATATAGAAAATGAATAAATTTTACTTAATTTAGAGTTTAAGGATAAAACCTTTTCTGGAACTGGACTTTCAACAAAAAGTCGGACAAATTTTCTAAGACCTATTCCACATATTTAACTTGATAAAATTCTTGTTCAATTTTATAAGGAGTTTTATATCCTAAAAAAGAGTGTAATTGTTCTATATTTTGTCATATTTCTAAATTGGAAGAGATAAAATAATTACACAAGTTTAAGCCTACAGTCTAATTTGAACTTTTTAGGTTGTGAATAAAGAGCTCTCCAATTTCAAAATTAAATTTGTATGTCCTTGGTTAAATTCAGTGTTTTAATTACTTTGGTAGTTTGTTTTAAGTTGTAAAACTTAAAACATTGAATTGTCTTAAAAACTTAAATACATTACATTTTTATATATTTGTTGGAGTTCTAGATAAATTCTTTTTAAATCTTAAAATAGAAAAACCATATTTTCAACTGTCCCTTAATTATTTATAATGACAAAATATAATTCTCCAGCTTTAGACAAGGGATTAGATATCATAGAATATCTTTCTAAACAGGCCATTGATCAATCACAAACTGAAATAGCTTTAGGGGTTAATAAGAAACAAAATGAAATTTATAGGATGTTGGTGTGTTTGGAGGAAAGAGGATATATAGTAAAAAACCAAGTTTCGGGAAAGTACAAACTATCCTTAAAATTGTATTATTTATCACATAGACACCCTCCTTTATATTCGTTAAGAATTGCTGCATTATATCCAATGCAGGAATTGGCAGCTTTTACCAAACAATCGTGTCATTTATCTATTCTAAATCATGGAGAGTTTGTAATTATTTCGCAATGTTCTAGTCCAGGACCTGTGTCGCTTTCTGTTGAAGTAGGTAGTAGATTTCCTTTATATGCATCGACTTCAGGATATATAATCTTATCCCAATTAAATGAAGAAGAGCAATTACTATATTTAAATAAAGAATCCAGATTTATTGATTTAACAGAAAAAGAAAAATCCCAATACTTTGAGAAAATAAATTTAATTAAAGATAAAGGGTATCTTATAAATGAAAGCCAAAATACCAAGGGTGTTATAGATGTTGGCGTACCAATTTATATTCCCGAAATAAATATTAACGGGGTTTTAGCAGTAACAATACTTTCTGGACAATTACAAGAATTACTTGACTCAGATAAAATTATTAATAAATTATTGGAAACTGTAACAAGTATTTATAAGAATTTGGGTATTAACACTTAACCTAGGAAATATTTTTTTTAAATAAATAAAATATGAAGTTTGGAGAATGGTTACAGGGTCTGTAAACAGGCTAATAAAAATAATATTTTTACATAATTGTAATTTTCTCTAAAAAACGAATATGCTCTTTTTATTTGAGTCTTTACACTATTTATAGATATATTATTGTCTTCTGCTATATCAGAATATTTATGACCATAAATAACAGATGAAATGAGTATATTTCGCCTCTTTTCAGGGAGTAAATCAAGAAAATAAATCATTTTAGAATTGAAACTAAGACTGGGACTGTGAACGCCTGTGTTCTTTTCTAACGTATTAATTTTTAGTTGTTCTATAATAAGCTTTTCTTTTTTCTTTTTTCGCACATGAATCACGCTCAGATTTTTTATGGCTTTAGCTGAGTAAGTTTTAAAAGACTTGTTTAAAACAAGCAAATCTTTTCGTTGCCAAAGTTGTAAGAAAAATTCTTGTACTATATCTTTTGCTGCATCCTTATCCTTAACTACTTTATAAGATAAAAGTAAAAGATAAGTGTAATTATCTTTATAATACTTTTCTATGATTACATCTTTGTTAGTCATTTTGTTTGTAGCAAATTATTCAAATATAAAAAAAATATTTAAATATAATTATAAAACATAATATTTCTTGAAATCTTGAAAAACCAATTTTAAAAAAAAACATAAAAAGTGTCACCCTTTTTTTTTAAAATCTCAACTATATATGTAATGATGTTAGATTGTTATTTAGTGATAATACAGTTTAATTGGTGTATAAGATAAAAAGTTAATGAATACAGATGTGATAAAAACCATATTGAAATCTTTTAATGATTCAAAGAGAATAAATAAGGAATTATTTGGAAGCTTATCAATAGATGAACAGAATTTAATAAAAGAGATTATAGATGATGGTACGGTACAAGATGTTCTAGTTCTTTTAAACTCTATCGATAAAGAAGAAGAATGGGGCAAGCTTAGAAAGAAAATAGCTTTTCAGAAACGAAAAGGTAAATTTAATATAACTATTTTAAAGTACGCAGCAGTTTTTATTGGCGTGTTTTTATCTGTTCATTTTTTGTTCAATGATTTTTCTGTTAATAAACAAGAGCCCAAAATGCAAAAAGTGGCTTTTGATTTAGCAAACGATAATTCAATTAAATTGATTTCATCAGAAGGAGTTAATATTATAGAACAAGATAAAAGTAAAGAATGGCTTTCTTCCCAAGGCAGTGTTTTGGGTATTCAGAAAAAAAATAAGTTAAGCTATAAAATTGACTCTAAAATTGATGAGTTGGTTTATAATGAATTATATGTTCCTTTTGGTAACAAAATTTTTAATTTAGAGTTGTCAGACGGTACATTGGTTTATTTAAATGCAGGGACAAAAGTTAAATATCCAGTAAAGTTTTTACCTGGGCGTAAACGTGAAGTTCTAATTTTAGAAGGAGAAGCATTTTTTAAAGTGACTAAGGATACCAAACATCCATTTGTTGTTAAATCTAACAATATGGAAGTTCAGGTTTTGGGAACTGAGTTTAATATGTCTTCTTACCCTGAGGAAGATGAAGAACATACCGTTTTAGTTGAAGGAAAAGTTCAAATATCATTTAATAGTGCCAAAAACAAAAGCTACACTTTAAACCCTGGATATAAAGGCTCATGGAATAAACAGGATGGTGAGGCCACTAAAAGCTCTGTAGATGTAAAACTGTATACTTCATGGATTAAAGGTGATCTTCTTTTTAGGGACGCACCTTTTATTTATATGGTAAAGAAATTAGAACGCAGATATAATGTTTCAATAAACGTAAATAACGATGTGTTAAAAGAGAAACGTTTTAATGCTTCCTTTAACGTAGAGAAGGAAAGTATTGAAGTTATACTATCAGCAATTAGTAAGATATATCCATTTTCGTTTGAAAAAGTAGATAACAAAATAATAATTAATTAAAATCGATGCCAATGAATTAAAAAAGTACCTAAGAATGAGGAAAAAACGAAAAGTGGGTTCAGCACTTTCCGTTTTTATAAAGTGAATTAAATAACTAACTAAATTATTAAATCCAAAACAAAATTATGAAAAAAAAGTTCATAACTAGGGTATGTACACGTTTACTTCCCAAAATTGATTTAAAAATGAAATTAACAACTTTACTTTTAATAATTTCACTATTTAAAGTTGAAGCGAACACATACTCTCAAGTCACTAAAATTTCATTGGAACTTGAAAATGTAAGCTTGGAAGAAGCATTTAAACAAATAGAATCTATTTCCGAATTTCGTTTTGTTTATGAGTCTAATCTATTAGACTTGAATCGCTTGGTCACATTAAACTTTAAAAACAAAAAAATAGCTCGTATTTTGAGCTCTTTATTTAAAGACTCAGATATTAATTATGAGTTATATGATAGGTTGATTTTATTAACAAAAAAAGCTGTTAATAATGTTGAACCCACTAAAGATATCGTTCAATATCAGATTACAGGAACCATTACCGATACAGGTGGTGTTCCTTTGCCAGGAGCTACTATACTTGAGAAGGGAACCAATAACGGTACCCAATCTGATTTTGATGGAAAGTTCGCCTTGAACGTTTCGTCTGGCACTGCTGTTATTGTTGTTTCTTACATCGGTTTTGCATCTAAGGAGGTTGCTCTAAACAACGAATCTAATATAACTGTAGCTTTACAAGAATCAGCATCCGAGTTGGATGAAGTAGTGGTTGTTGGATATGGCACACAAAAGAAAATAAACTTAACAGGAGCCGTAGAGTCGGTGGAATTAGAAAGTATTGAAAGTAGACCTCTTACTAACACGAGTGCAGCATTACAGGGACTTGTTGCAGGTGCATTTATTTCACAAACTTCAGGGCAGCCTGGAAGTGATGATGCAAAAATTTTAATTAGAGGGGTAAGTACTTTTGGTAATAGTGATCCCCTAATAATTATTGATGGTATGATAGGGTCTCTAGATGATGTTAATCCTAACGATTTGGAATCTGTTTCGGTATTAAAGGACGCAGCTTCATCAGCTATTTATGGTAACCGTGCTGCCAATGGGGTAATTGTTATTACGACCAAGAAAGGAAAAACAGGACAAATGAAAGTGAATTATAAAGGTTACTATGGAGTTCAAGAGGTTACCGAAATACCAAAACTGTTAAAAGGAGTAGAGTATTTAGAGCTTAGAGCTCAAGCTCAAGCGAATTCTAATGGAGGAATATTTCCATCATGGTATACCGATGAATATATGAATTTATTCAGGAATAATGTAGATCCAATATTATATCCTACAGATTATGACTGGGTTTCTGATGTGTTTCAGACAGCTACCATTATAGATAACCATATTAATATATCTGGTGGATCAGAGGCCTTTCAATACTCTGCAGCCATCGGTTATTTAGACCAAGATGGTATAGCTGATGGTAGCAAAACTAAAAAACTAACTTTTAGAACAAATTTTACATCAAGTTTTTTAGATAATAGATTGAAGGTCGATTTGAATTTCTCGGGATATGACCAACGTACAGGAGATTTACCTGATGGAGGAATCGATTCTGCTATGTATTTTATCTATGTAGCTCCTTCCACGTCTAGACGATATTTACCAGGTGTAGGTTATAATGCATATGGAGATAAATGGGCAAAAGCTGCAATAGGAGGTTATACGAATACGAATACATCTCCTATTAATGTAAGAATGGCTGCAACATTAAATATAATGGAAGGGCTTAGTGCCAAAGCTTCCTATAATTTGTACAGAACATCAAGATTGTTTGAATCATGGAATCCTTCAGTTACACTTTTTGGATTTCTGCCAAATGGAGAGTTAAACCCACAAACTCCTACTGTATCAAGTTTGCTTACTCAAAATGAAACATCTTTAACTAGATTATTCAATGCACAATTAAACTATTCCAAAGAGTTGGTTAAGGACCTTAATATGGATGTAATGGTTGCTTATGAAGCCAGAGATTACGTATATGACTGGAAATCGGCTAGTAGAGAAAATTTTTCGGCTAATCTTCCAAACTTAAGTGTTGGAGATGCTAGTACACAAAAGAATAGTGGAAGGGCATATGATGGCGCTTGGTTGTCTTATTTTGGAAGATTTGGGCTTAATTTCAAGGACAAATATTTAATTGAAGGTGTTTTAAGAAGAGATGGAAGTTCAAGATTTTTAGACAAGTGGGGGTCTTTCCCATCTGCATCTATTGGTTGGAGAATTTCAGAAGAGCCCTTTATCAAGGAAAGTAATGGTCTATTCAATAATTTAAAACTAAGAGTGTCATGGGGTAAACTTGGAAATGAAAGTATAGGGCAATATTATGCCGCCTCGGATGAACTTAGTTTAAATATTTCGCACAATTTTAACAATACATTATATCCAGCTGGTGCTGTAACTAAACTTGCTAATAGAGGAACCACTTGGGAAACCTCGGAGCAATTAAATTTTGGTCTTGATTTCGGGATTCTTAAAAATAAAATTAGTGGTACTATTGAATATTTTGTTAAGAAGAATTCAGATATCTTGATGCAACTTCCTCTGTCAAGCACATTAGGGCTATCAACACTGCCATTTCAAAATGCTGCAGCAATGGAGAATAAAGGATTAGAAGTTTTAATAAACTATAAGGGGCAAATTAAGGATGTTAAAATCAATGCCAATATTACTGCTTCGCATACAACAAATAAAATTACTGATTTAGCAGGACAAGACCCTATTATTTTTGGTGATTTGATATGGAAGGAAGGAGAAGCATTTAATTCATTTTTCGCCTATAAAACAGAAGGCTTATATCAATCTCAGGCTGATATTGATAGTCATTTATCTTCAACCTCAGGCAATGCGTATGCAGGTTTGGTTGCTCAACCTGGTGATATAAAATTTACCGATATTAATGAAGATGGTGTAATAAATGCTGATGATAAAACATTGATTGGAAAACCTTATCCAGATTGGATATACTCTGCAAATCTTGGATTTGAATGGAAAAGCTTTGACCTGAACTTATTCTTTCAAGGAGTTTCAGGGGTTAATTCCTTAAATCAAGGTATGGTGACTGCTCCATTTCACGGAGGTTCTGCAGGAACAGGTGAATGGTATCGAAATGCATGGACTCCAGAAAATCCAAATACCAACGTGCAAAGATTATATAGTGAACCTAATAGATTCGATATTGTATCTGATTATTATTTGGAAGACGCCTCTTATTTAAGGTTAAAGAATATAACCGTAGGTTATAAAATACCCAAAAAAATATTAGACGTATTGTCCTTATCTCATGCTAGAGTTTATGGTAATATACAGAATGCATTTACATGGACAAAAATGCGTTACGGATTTGACCCAGAAAAGCCAAGTACTACTACCAATACTTTGCAGCACCCACAATCAAGGATTTATTCAATAGGATTAAACTTAAATTTTTAAGCTATGAAATTAAAAAATAAAATTACAACTATCATATTAACATCCCTGTTAATATTTTCATGTAGTGACTATTTGGAAACTTCTCCAAAAGATTTTGCTACTCCAAATGCCTATATAGAATCTGAGGCAACAGCGGAAATCATGTTAAATGGTGTATATAAAAAATTAGATTATTTTGAAACAGACGCATCATATGCTAAAGTACAATCTTTCTATTTGGACGTGATGTCGGACAATGCCTTTAACCGTTCGCCCTGGGAAGGCGCTACCGATTTTGCAAGAGGAACGGTAACCGCAGAAGCAACTAGAGTAGCATGGAAATGGGATAGAAACTATTTAGGGATTGCTAGAGCCAATTCGTTTTTAGACGCCATGGAAAGCCCTAATTTTACTTCAGATAATATTCCTCGATATACCGCCGAAGCAAAATTTTTAAGAGCCTGGTATTATGCTGATTTGATTAACTTTTTTGGAAATGTACCGTTAATTATTGTTACAGCCGATTTAGAGAACGGACAGCCTGAAAACACACCAAAAGCGGAAACAGTTGCTCAAATTATAAAAGATTTAAACGAAGCTATTCCGGAACTTCCTTTAAAGTATTCAGATGCTAAAAATATAGGTCGGATAACAAAAGGAGCTGCACTGGCACTTAAATCACGAGTGTTGTTATATAACGAAATGTGGGCTGAAGCGGCTGATGCAGCAAAAGAGTGTATGGATCTAGGTGTGTATAGCCTGTTCCCCGATTATGAAGGCCTGTTTTTAGAAGAAAATGAAAGTGCCGTAACAAATTCTGAAGCCATATTGGAGGTTTTTTACACGCCACAAACCAACCCTTCATTTTTTCAGATGCCACTTATGGAATGGTGGCCATCTTATCTGCCCACATTACAATTAGCAGAATCTTATTACATGGCTAATGGTCTTCCAATTACTGATCCAAGTTCTGGTTATGATCCTGACAATCCTTATATGAATCGTGATCCACGATTATCCATGTCTATTTATTATCCAGGAGCACCCTGGACCATCGAATTTTGGGGAAGAATAGGTGGTAGATTTGAAGAAAACTGGATTTTGGGAGGTTCAGGTTTTAAGCCTAAAAAATGGATAAATGATGGTAAGCAAATGGATAGAAATAACGGAGAAGGAAACAATAAACTGTTTATTCGTTATGCCGAAGTATTGTTAAATTATGCTGAGGCTAAAAATGAGGCCTCTGGTCCAGATGCTACGGTATATGCAGCTATTGATGAATTACGAAACAGAGTAGGAATGACCACATTAAGTGCTGCAATGCCTGCTTTAAGCCAGTCTGAAATGAGGGAAGTAATTAGAAATGAACGTAGGATTGAGTTAGTTTTTGAAGGCCATAGACTAAGTGATATTCGTCGTTGGAGAATAATGGAAGACGTAATGGTCGATGCTTTGGGGTATGATCCCGAATATTTAGGGAATATGGCTTATCCTGGTGATGGTATGGGAACAACCGAAGATTGGCAATATGTCCCTAGGGTAATCGATTTTAGGTCGTTTAATCCGCAAAGAGATTATTTGTGGCCAATACCTCAAAGTGAGATAAATTCAAACCCCAATATTGATCAAAACCCTTTTTACAATTAGAAATATTTCATGATTAATTGGACTTTATTGTTCAACTTAAATGAGATATAATAACTAACTAATCAGAAAGACAAATGAAAAAAATATATATAAATAAAATTCTACCTCTTTTGGCTCTTACACTAATTGCCATTATAGGGTGTAGTGATGAGGATTTTAATGGAGATGATAGACTGGAAGGTAAATCAGAACTTTATGTTTATCATGTTAATCCAAAAACAGGCCTTGAATATACAAATGCTGAACTTGTAGAATTAGAATATGATCCAAGGCATTATGAATCTTACTCAGAAAGCCAACCTATAGAATTGGCTGTGATTACACAATCAATACCACAAAAAATAGAAGTAGTTTCAGGAGCAGATAATTCAGTGCTTATGGAAATTAATAATTTTTCAGAAATTGAAGGAGGCTATAAATCTAGTTTTTTTACTACTGATGTTACTCAATTGGGTTTAGAGGAGTTTGAAAAAGTAGTCATAGTTTTTAATGTTACTTATGCTGATTCTGGTCAGTCTGGTTTCAAAAATCCATCTATGGGCAAAACGTCTATAGTTATCCAAAGGCTTGAAGGAAGGGAACCTTCCGTTCCAGGTGATGAATTCGTTTTCTTAGTAAGAAAAAACCAAAAAACATTAAGAATTAATACGGCAGATGCTGTTACATCAAAAGTTAAAGATCCTTATGTTGGTAGTATACTGGAATTTGATGGCGTGGACGATCAAGTTGAAATCAATGATAGTAATTTAGGTTTTAGAGGCACTGGAAATTTCTCAGTAGGAATTTGGGTAAATACCACAGCAACCAATAGTGATCCATCAATTATTGGTGATAAGGATTGGAATGGAGGGTCAAACAAGGGATTTGTGTTTGCATATTTAGGGAGTAATTGGAAGCTAAATATAGGAGATGGTTCAAATCGTGCAGACCTTAATGGAACAGCTATTAATGATGGTGAATGGCATTATTTAATGGCTACTATCGATAGAGCTGGAGATGTAACTATTTACCAAGATGGTGTAGCAATAACAAGTGCAGATATTTCTGCTTTGAATGGTGCAGATATGTCAAGTGGAATGCCTGTAAGAATAGGTCAGGATGGTACAGGAAGTTATGGTAGTTGGTATAATGGTATGGTAGGAGATGTAACTTTCTATGACTACGCACTTACCGATTCAGAGGCAGTAATGGCTGCTACACAATATAGTGGAGCGATATTAAAAACCCAATCAGGTGTTACAAAAAATATTTCTGTCACCAATAATGGAGCTGTAACTACAAGTGAATCTGGACGTTTTACTTATGAATTTGATGGGTCTAATTATGCAAGTTTAGATATGGATTCAGATTTAGATTTTAGGTATGATGGTGACTTTACTATCTCTACATGGATTAATACTACCGCTACTAATAGTGACCCTGGTTTCTTATCTGATAAGGATTGGAATGGAGGATCAAACAAGGGATTTGTTTTGGCTTTCCTTGGAAGTAACTGGAAATTAAATGCAGGAGATGGATCTAACCGTATAGATGTCAGTGGAGATGTAGTTAATGATGGTGATTGGCATATGTTAACAATTACATTTGATAGAAGTGGAAACTGTTCAGTCTATCAGGATGCCCAATTCTTTGCAAGTGTTGATATGTCTGGCATTGGTGACATGAATAGTGGCCTACCTATTAGGATTGGTCAAGATGGCACTGGAACATACGGTGTTCCATTTACAGGTAAAGTAGCTAATACAATGATATTTGATTATGTTCTTACTCCAGAGGAAGTAGAAGATTTATATTAAATATATTATTATAAATAAAAACATTAAGTATATGAAAAATTTCACTATAAATATTTTTAAAGCAGTACTGTTAACAATGGTAATTACCTTTTGTTTAAACAGTTGTTCTACTGATGCAGAAGCACCTAAATTGGCTGTTCCAAGTTTTCAAATAGATGAAAATGACAATCCAATTATTGGAGAAAGTTTTGCTAAGTTATCTACTAGAGTATGGCTAGATGGAGGAGCGTCCATCGAAGAGGTTGGTGTATGTTGGACAATCAAGAAGACTTCTGATGAAGATGAAGTACAATTTCCTGAAAAAGATGCTAATGAGACATCTATAGGAACGTTTAATAAAAATATTGCCTATGCTGAAATAGGAGCATTAACCGTTCTAGATACTGTTTATTATGCACGATTTTACGCCATTAATCGTGAAGGTGTAATAGGTTACAGTTATCCTTTTAAGTTTAGTAACAATTTAGAGGACTACGATTTTAATTAAAATTTGATGCTTATTTACGAAAAGCCCACTTATGGTGGGCTTTTTTTTACTGACAAATAGACTGTACAACTTAATTCTGATTTTATGTTAATCTCCATTAGTTTTCAATTAATAAAATAAAAGTTCATTTGTTTATATTTTCTTGTTTTTAATGGTTAGATGCAATTCTCCAATGATTATCGGTTGGTATCAACCTCTTTGTAATGACGCATTTCATAAAAAAAGTGGTTTGTTATAATTTATTATTGAATAAATCATTTATATATAAATATTTTGTATTTTAATCCGCTATAAAAATGCCTGTTAAAGTAAATTCTAATCACATAAACAAAAATTCCATGAAATTTAATCAAATAGCATATCTATTAGTGTTTGTATTGGTATTATCATCCTGTGCCCAAAAAAAGAAAGAGTTGTCCATTACATTTGGCGACCATGATTTAGTATCTACCACATTGGCAAAAAGCTGGGATGAGGGCATCCCATTAGGCAATGGTATTATAGGGGCACTAATTTGGG
>NZ_CAXIBN010000015.1:0-29285 GCF_964021735.1 uncultured Wocania sp.
TTGATTGTTAGGTTGAAAGTTGCCCGATTGTAGAGATATAATTGGGCACTTTCTTTTTATAATCGATATATACCTAATGCTTGATTCATAATTAAATCTATGGCTATAATTGGTAAATTTTTATTAGGGTTTACTCTTAAAATTTTCATTCGCGACCTATTTCCCGTTTCTAATTCAGGGTGATTAAGATGTTTTCCTTCAACCATCAAAAAATAGGGGTCATTAGTTTTTTATCAACCCATAAATAATAAAACATTTTTCCCTTATAGCAAAAACAAGGCATCCCATATTTTAGAGTCTCTGTTATGTTCTTATCATATTTAAGAACCATATTTCGCATAGTTAGCAAGCAACTTTTGTTGGGTTCTTGTTTATTAAAGTAGAAATGGTCTGGGGTGTTCATTAGTTTTGGTATCTAATATCTTCATAAAAACACAAACATCCTCTAAAATTTAGAGGGTGCTTATTTTTTTTAATTTGAACGGACTTGTAACATATCTTAATTTTTTAACCAACTAATTGTATATGATATATATCGTTTTTCGCAATACTTATTTATTGATCCCAGTTTTGAAGTCGATCAAGATATAAATAGCTTTCGACAAACTTTCTGTGTTCTGTGCTAGTCATTTTTTCTACTAAATTCAATGCAGAAATATAACTTGCCAAATTTCCGTTTGAAGAACTGAATTTTCCATCTTCGACAAAAGTTACTAAACTGTCGTTTTGAACCTTTAAATTTGGATAATCCTTTTGTAATTGCTTCCCTCCACCAATCCAAGTAACAATTTTCTTTCCGTCTGCAATTCCAGATGCTCCGATTAATTGAGCTCCTGCACAGTTACTAATAGTATATTTAGTTTCTTTATTTTTCTCTTTTATGAAATCTACAATTTTTTCATTGTGGACTTGAGCATACATATCATAAGCACTCGGTACGAATAAAGCTGTTAATTTTGGGCAATTCTCAAATGTGTAGTCAGGAATAAATCGCATTCCTTCTTCAGTTGTGATTGGATTTTTTGTTTCGGCTATTGATATAACATTGAAAAGCTGTTTCCCATCTTCGGTCGGTTTTGCGAACACATCAGATGTTGCAATTACTTCGCTTTGTAAAACTCCATTATACATCAAAAGGCCTATTGTTGGTAATTCAGCTTTGAATGATTTTAGATGCTTTGTCAGCGTATCCTTTTCTTTTTCGGTATGATTTAAATTTTCACTTTCTGAATTTGTTTTAGATTTCTCCAAATTACAACTAATCAGAATAGTTGCAAAAATCATTGTTATCAAAAATCCAAATTTTGTCATTTATCTCGGTTTTCTTGTGTTGTGGGCAACTACTAACTAATGATACCCAAAGTATAAAGTTGCTCCATGGTTGGTGTTTCGCTACCGCCAGCAGGTTCTAAAGTAATCCCAAAAGCTTCACTTTCGTTTAAGTTTTCAATTTCGAAGATTTTATTTTTGTCTGTTGTAAAACTATCAATTGTTCCTAAGCTTGTTGGTGTAAGCGGACTCAGTTTTAAAGACCAAACTTGGTATACTTTGCCTTCTGGTGGCTCAGGTAAACCTTGAGCATCTAAAAAGATACGTTGTGTGTTTTTATCCCAATATACTTTGGCATAGGTATTGGCGAAATTACCTTGACCCACAAGTGGTACTTCAGTAATATTTTCATCCCTTAGAACCGATATTAATGTGTTGGCTTTTTCTAAACTGTTTTTAGCGTCTGCAATTTGTATTTCTAAAATAGACTGTTGTATTTCGGTTGTTTGAATCTCGTATTTTAATTGCTTATTTTGATTCATTGTCCAAAACAATCCAACAGCTAAAACAATAGATGCTGCCCAACCAGTGTAGGTTAACCAGTTGTATTTTGGTTTAGTTATTGAGATTACTTTATCACCATCACCATCACCATCATCAAAACCTAAAGTTTGCTTAATACGTTGTAAAATATGATTATTATCTCTTTGCGAAGTGGAAGCGGTTAACTTAATAATGGCAGCTTCAATCTCTAAAACTTCTTGTAATATAGCAGGATGTTGTTGCATAAGAGCGTACACTTCCTTATTTTCTTTTTCAGAAAGTGTGCCAGCTACGTAAAGCTCTAAAATCCCAGATTCTATGTATGCGTTAATATCCATATTAATTTAAAACCATGCTTCGTAATTCCTTAATACAATTTCTGTTTCGGGTTTTAATAGTCCCAATTGGCATATTAAGTGTTTCTGATGCTTCGGTTTGTGTATAACCTTTAAAATATAGCAGCTCGATAACTTCTATACATTTTTTAGCTAGTTTGTCTACAAACTTTTTTATACCAATGGCATCTGTTTTATTATCTAAATTGTCACTGGCTTCAAGTATATCTACGAAAAAATCAGAGTTGAGGTTTTGTTTTAAATTCTTAAAATTTTTAGATCGTGTTTTATCAATAGCTGCATTTCGGGCAATGTTTAAAATCCATGTAAAAAAACGTCCTTTTTCACTATTATAACTATCGGCTTTATGCCATGCTTTTATAAAAACATCTTGCATAACCTCTTCGGCTATGTTATGATTTTTTACAATATTATAGATAATACCATGCATGCTATGGCTATACATATTGTATAAACTTTCAAAAGCTTTTTCGTCTTTTTGCTTAAATTTTTCTACTAAGGTTTCTAAATTCATTTAAGAAGTTTGCTAGTTGTGTATGCAGTTGTTTTGTAGGTAGTTATTACTCAATAATACCTGCACAACTTACTCTTGCACCAGCAGCACCCGATGGTTGCGATGTAAAATCGTCTTCTCCAGCGTGTACAATAACAGATTTTCCAATGATGTTTTTGGTTTCGTCTTCGCAACCAATACACCATTCATCTGTAGAGAACGTTTTGGTGCCGTTACCATTTTCATCGGCAATAAAATTACCTATGTCACCTTTATGATAACCAGCTTCATCTCCCCATTTTCCATGTGGTTTTGCAGTAGGATTCCAATGCCCGCCAGCAGATTTTGCATCATCCGAAGAACAATCCGCTTTTTCATGAATATGTATGGCATGATTTCCTGGTTCTAAACCATCAATGATAACAGTCATCGTTACCGTGCCGTTTTCTTCTTTAAACACGGCATTACCAGAAACATTGCTATTACTTTTGGCATTTAAAGCTATTTTAAGTTTTTTTGGAGTCTCTACTTTTATTTCAGTAGCTACAGCATCTTCTGTGTTTTTAGTCTTTTTTTTATCACTTTTACATGCTAAAACACTTAGTGTTAGAGCAATTAATAGGAAGCTTGTTTTTTTCATTTTACTAGTATTTTATTTATTCGAAAGTTAAGTTATTAATTAGGGAATTGCAAATATTCTATATGACATATATCATATTTTAAATCTATGCTGTTTTGTAATTTTGTATTATAAAAGTTAGGTATGTTAAGCAAATTAGTAAACAAATACAATATTGCAGGGCCTCGGTATACAAGTTACCCAACGGTACCTTATTGGAATAATGAGACCTTTTCATTAGAAAAATGGAAATCTTCTTTAGCAAAATCGTTTAAAGAAAGTAATTTAAAAGAAGGTATAAGTCTTTATATTCATTTACCCTTTTGCGAAAGTTTATGCACATTTTGTGGTTGCAACAAACGTATTACAAAACAACATAGTGTTGAGTCTCCTTATATAAATGCGGTTTTAAAAGAATGGCATTTATATTTAGAATTATTTGATGAAAAGCCAATAATTAAAGAAATGCACCTTGGTGGAGGTACACCAACTTTTTTTAGTCCAAAAAATTTAACACAGCTAATAAATGGTATTTTAAAGGATGCTAAACTTGCTGAAAACTATGAGTTTAGTTTTGAAGGACATCCTAACAATACAACGCGAGAACACTTGCAAGCACTTTACAATGTAGGTTTTAGGCGAGTAAGTTATGGTGTGCAAGATTATAATGAAACGGTGCAAAAGGCAATACACAGAATTCAACCTTTTGAAAACGTAAAACGCGCTACAGAATTAGCACGAGAAATTGGATATACATCGGTAGGGCATGATATTATTTTTGGTCTACCATTTCAAACTTTAGAGCATGTAAAAGAAACCATATTAAAAACAAAAGAACTGTTTCCAGATAGGTTAGCATTTTATAGTTATGCACATGTGCCTTGGATAAAAGGAAATGGACAACGTGGTTTTAAAGATACCGATTTGCCATCGGCAGCATTAAAACGCGCTCAATACGAATTAGGCAAAGAACTACTTGCTGAGGTTGGCTACCATGAAATAGGTATGGATCATTTTGCGTTAACCACAGATAGCCTATATCAATCAATGAAAAATGGTAGTTTGCACAGGAATTTTATGGGCTATACAGCATCTAAAACACAAGCGATGGTTGGTTTAGGAGTGTCTTCAATTAGCGACAGCTGGTATGGATTTGCTCAAAATGTAAAAGGTATTGAAGCGTATTATCATTTGATAAATGAAGATGTAATTCCTGTGTATAGAGGTCATATTTTAAACGAAGAAGATTTAATTATAAGAAAGCATATTCTTAATTTAATGTGTCAATTTAAAACTTCATGGACAAAAGATTATCTTTATTTTGAAGAAATACCAGAAGTGCTTATACGATTAAATGAAATGGAAGTTGATGGGTTGCTTAATATTAACTCAAATAGTATCCAGGTAACTAAAAAAGGTCAGCCATTTGTTAGAAATATTTGTATGGCATTTGATGTATTATTACAACGAAAACAACCTGATGTACAGTTGTTTTCTATGACTGTATAACCTAAAAAAAGAATTAATGAAAAAAATTATTGTACCTATAGATTTTTCTGAGCATTCAGAGTTTGCTTTAAAAGCTGCGGCTAAATTAGCAAAGAAAAACAATGCGGAATTGTTAGCATTACATATGTTAGAAATGTCTGATATTATGCTAAATGCAAGCGACGGATTACAAAACCAAAAGGCAGTATTCTTTTTTAAGTTAGCAGAACAAAAATTTGAAAGCTTTCTTGATAAAGATTACTTAAAGGGTATAAAAGTTACTCCAATAGTTAAGCACTTTAAGGTTTTTAGTGAGGTAAATGATGTTGCGAAAAAACATGATGCAGATCTTATTGTTATGGGGTCTCACGGAACAAGTGGTGTTAAAGAACTCTTTATAGGGTCTAATACAGAGCGTGTGGTTCGCAATGCAGATATTCCCGTATTGGTGCTAAAAAACAAATTAAATCAAGTGAATTTTGAAGATGTAGTATTTGCTTGCGATTTTTCAGAAGAATCAGTAAAGGCTTATTTAAACGCTTCAAAGTTGTTCGAGAAGATGGGTTCTAAAATGTATTTGGTTTATGTAAATTTACCTAATGATAGATTTAAAAATTCATTAGAAATTGAACGCCTCGTTGTTAACTTTTTTACTAAAGCTGATAGGAATTTAGACCGTATGAAAGATGTTCATTATGTGTCTGATTATACTGTTGAAGATGGTATTTTAAACTTTTCTATAAAGATGGGAGCAGACTTAATTGCTGTGCCTACTCATGGCAGAAAAGGGTTGTCTCATTTCTTTCAAGGTAGCGTGGGGGAAGATGTTGCAAACCATTCTACATTACCAGTTATAACATTTAAAATATAATTTGAGTTTTAGTTAGTAATAATTCTTTTTAGAAGAAAAAGAGCAGTTAATATTTTTAGCTGTTCTTTTTTTATGAATTTAAATGATTTTAATGACACTCTATGTCACTCGAAGTTATTTCTGTAATTGGAGCAGGCGATAGGTAAGGAATACCTAAGCCTAAACCCCTAATAATAAATAGTAATCCAATTATAACTACAAAAACAGGAATAGCTTTTTGGATACGTTGTTTTATAGTAGTATTTAAAAATTTTCCTAAATAAATAGCAGATGTCATTAATGGAATAGTTCCTAGTCCAAATAATATCATATACAAACTACCTAGTAAAGTATTACCTGTTGTTATAGATGCAAAAACTGCCATGTAAACCAATCCGCAAGGTAAAAAACCATTTAAAAACCCAATAGTTAAAAACGTATCGGCAGTTTTCTTTTTTAAGGCTTTGCCTAAAGCAGATTTTACTTTAGAAATGAGTTTATAAAGTGGTTTTGAGAGATTATATTTATTAAAGGTATGTACAGGAATTAGTACTACAATAATCATTAAAACTCCTATAACAATAGATAATTGTTGTTGTAACCCAAATATGTAAAGGCTTTTACCTACCAGACCAAAAACTAATCCAATTAAGCTGTATGCTAATAATCTACCAAAATGATAGATAGAAATTTGTGCTATTTTTTTAGATGAATTACTTCTATCTACAGGTAGCATAAAAGCAATAGGACCGCACATGCCTATGCAATGGAAACTTCCTAATAAGCCTAATATAATTGCAGACCAAAGCATTTAATACACAATTTCTTTTTTGTAGAGATACGATTTTCCGTTATATTGCCAATCTACTTTAATGTTCCAACGACCATCTAACAAACGCTTGTCAGGTATGAGCAAATTATGGTTTGACAATGAAATAGCAGTATCAAAGTCAAATTGTTTATTAGATGGTCTATATAGGAACACTTTTCCAGTTATGTTTTCTACTTTAAAGGTCTTAGGAAATGTAATAACAATGCCTTTTTCTGTTTTTTTCCAAGTTATATTGGTTTCTAAAGCATTACCATTTTTTTGTTTATCAATATCGTTTTGAAACTCAAGTTCTTGTTTATAATAATCTTCAGTAACTAAATCATGGTCGTATTTGCTATCTGTATTCATGGTAATAATGAAGTACATAATAAAGCTAATAAAGCCTATAAAAGCCAATACAATTCCAGTTCCCCAATTAAATTTCATAACCTTTATTTTTTAAAAAGTTAATTATAACTTCTTGGTGCTAAAAAACTAACCGTTGTGGTTTCAATTAAATTATCACCACTGTATACATCAATAGTTAGTTTGTTTTTATCACCTTTTAAATCGTTTTTATCAATTTCAATAAACAACGTGCCTTCTGCTAATCCTTGTTCTGGCACTACAAAGTTGTTAGTTGTTGATACTAATTTAATTTCACCTTTATATTTTCTAAGTTTAAAGCTTATGTTTTCAATAGTTTCAGATGTTTTATTTACTAATTTATATGTAAATACATTACTAATAATAGTACCTTCTTTATGCTCATATAGTTGCCCTGGTAAGCGTAATATTCTGGCCTCAACATCATTTCGTACCAATAGCATGCCAATTAAAATTCCTGTTAGAATGGTTAGTACGGCAATGTAACCTTTCATTCTTGCGGTAAGCTTAAATTTCTCTTTTTTCTCTATTTCGTTTTCGCTAGCATACCTAATTAAGCCTTTTGGTAGATTGATGCTTTCCATTATATGGTCGCATTCATCAATACAAGCTGTACAATTTACACATTCTAGTTGGGTGCCATTTCTAATATCAATTCCAGTTGGACAAACGTGCACACATTGTAAACAATCTATACAATCACCATGTCCTAGTTCTTTTCGGTCTTCATTTTTTCTAAACTTTTTTCTGCCATTTTCACCTTCACCACGTTTATGGTCGTAAGCAACTACTATTGATTTGTTATCTAGTAATACACCTTGTAATCTTCCGTAAGGGCAAGCTATAATACAAACTTGTTCTCTAAACCATGCGAACACAAAATAGAATACTGCTGTAAAAATGATTAAAGGGAACAACGTACCTAAATGTTCAAAGGGACCATCAGTGATATATTTTAAAAGTTTATCACTACCTATTAAATAGGCTAAAAACACATTGGCAATTAAAAACGAAATGACTAAAAATATAAACCATTTTAAAACACGTTTTTTTATTTTTTCAGCGTCCCATTTTTGTTTGTCTAATTTACGTTGCTTGTTTCTATCGCCATCAATCCAATATTCAATACGTCGGAAAACCATTTCCATAAAAATGGTTTGTGGACAAATCCAACCACAAAATATACGACCAAAACCAACAGTAAAAAGCGCAATAAAAATAACACCAATAATCATTGAAATTACCAGCAAATGAAAATCTTGTGGCCAAAAAGGAAAACCAAATATATTATAGCGGCGTTCCAAAATATTAAACATCAAGAATTGGTTGCCATTAACTTTTATAAACGGAGCTGCGAACAATACAGCAAGTAAAATATAGCTTACTATTTTACGCTTCTCATAGTATTTACCACTTGGTTTTTTTGGATAAACCCAAGCACGTTTTCCTTCATCGGTTAGTGTCCCGATGCTGTCTCTAAATGATTCTTTTTCTGGGGTTTCCAAAGTGTTTTTTATTTTGTTAGACCTGTTAGGGTTATGTAAACTTAACAGGTCTGGATTTTTTTAACCTAATTGAATTGGTAAAAAAATAGTTTACTGTACTTGTATTAACAATGTGTTATTCTTTTTCAGCAACCCAAACCTCACCTTCTGCTGCTTTTGGTTCTGCTGGCGTGGTGCCTTGAAATTGTAAAACATAACTTGATACTTGCGCAATTTCGGCTGGTTTTAAACTTTGTTTCCAAGCAATCATACCTTTACCATCACGACCACCTTCAGAAACAGTTTTAAATACATTTTTGATGCCGCCACCTAATATCCAATGTTCATCAGTTAGGTTCGGACCAATACCACCACCACCATCTGCTTTATGGCAAGCTACACAATTGAGTTCGAAAATTTTCTGCCCCGCTTTTAAATCGGATGATTCAGTTAATAATTCAACGGTATTAAAATCAACTAAATCTTTAGCTGTTTTTTTATAGTTTTCAATTGCAATTTTTGCTTCGGCATATTCAGTTTCTAATTCATTATATTGATTCTCACCATTAAATACATGGAATCTTGCTAAATAAACAATAGCAAATATTATTGAAATGTAAAAGCTGTATATCCACCATGGTGGAAGATTATTATCTAATTCTTTTATGCCATCATAATTATGGTCTAAAATAATTTCGTGTTCTTCTTGTATAGGTTTTGACCCTAATAATTTTTTGTAAGTGTTTTTTATCCACTTAAACTCTGGTGCTTTACTTCTTTTTGCGTCATATCTTGCTTTACCTACTTCATCTAAGCTTTGATACAAAATATTATCAACAGAAGCAACAATAGCTTCAATAGCAATAAGGACTAATAGTACTAATAATAAAAATAATAATACTATGGGTTGTTCTATAAATGCTGGCTTGTCACCAGAATCTACAAAATATTCTACAAGTCCGAAGATGATAAAGAATACTATTGGTACTCTTACCCAAGATGGAATAAAATTTCTCATAATTCTGTTTGATTTTGGTTGTCTAATGGTATGTTGCTTACCGTATTTATGTAGTCTTTTTTAGCAGTAAAAACCCACCAAAACAGGACTGCAAAAAAGATGAAAAATATAAGTAAGGAAATAATCGGGTATATTTCAATACCGGTGATGCTTTCCATATGGTTTTTTACAAATTTTAGCATGATTTTTAGTTTTGAGCGGTTTCTAAATTGTTTACTTTAATATCAGTTCCTAATCGTTGTAAATAAGCAATAATTGCTACAATTTCGCGATTACGCATTTCAACAAAATTTGCACCTCCAGCAGTTTTATCTGCTTCGTAAGTTTCTGCGAAATCGGGATCGCTATATAAATTTTTCTCAATTTGAGTACCTTGATCTAACATAGCTTGTTGTGCGTTTGCAATATCTTCGTCGGAATAAGGAACACCTAGAGTTACCATAGTTTTCATTTTAGCTTCAGTATTAGACTTGTCAAGTTCGTTTCTAATTAACCACTGATATGCTGGCATTATAGATCCAGATGATGTGCTTTGTGGGTCGTACATATGATTAAGGTGCCAATTGTCTGAATATTTTCCACCAACACGATGTAAATCTGGCCCTGTGCGTTTACTTCCCCAAAGGAATGGATGGTCGTATACAAATTCTCCAGCTTTTGAGTATTCACCATAGCGTTCTACTTCACTTCTAAAAGGACGAATCATTTGTGAGTGACAGCCCACGCAGCCTTCTCGGATATAAATATCGCGACCTTCTAACTCTAATGGTGTATACGGTTGTACACTACTTATTGTCGGGATATTAGATTTCACCATAATAGTTGGAACTATTTGAACAATACCACCAATTAAAATAGCTACAGTTGCTAATAATGTTAATTGCACTGGTTTTCTTTCTAACCAAGTGTGCCACCCTTCGCCAGCAGTACGACGTTTTGATACGTTTTGTAATGCAGGAGCTTCAGCTAATTCATCTTCTACTTTACTACCATTTGCAATGGTTACAATAATGTTGTAAACAAGAATTAGCATGCCTATAATGAAAAGCGTTCCACCAATAGCGCGCATCCAATACATGGGCATAATTTCGGTAACTGTTTCTAAAAAATTACCGTAGGTTAATGTTCCGTCTGGGTTAAATTGTTTCCACATACTAGCTTGTGTAAATCCAGCAACGTATAGTGGTAGTGCGTACATAATAATACCTAGAGTGCCAATCCAGAAATGTAAATTAGCTAATCCTATAGAATATAATTTTGTTTTAAATAGCCTTGGCACTAAGTAATAAATCATACCAAAGGTTAAAAACCCGTTCCAAGCTAAAGCACCAACGTGAACGTGGGCAATAATCCAATCTGTAAAGTGGCCAATGGCATTTACGTTTTTAAGTGAAAGCATTGGTCCTTCAAAAGTTGCCATACCATAACCTGTAATAGCAACTACCATAAATTTTAAAACAGGGTCTGTACGTACTTTATCCCAAGCACCACGTAGTGTTAATAATCCGTTTATCATACCACCCCAAGATGGCATTAATAACATTACTGAAAAAGCAACACCTAGGTTTTGAGCCCATTCTGGTAATGCTGTATATAATAAGTGATGTGGTCCAGCCCAGATATAAATAAAGATTAAAGACCAAAAGTGAATAATAGATAACCTGTAAGAGTACACTGGTCTGTTTGCTGCTTTAGGAACAAAATAGTACATCAATCCTAAAAATGGTGTCGTTAAGAAAAACGCTACCGCATTGTGTCCGTACCACCATTGAACCAAAGCATCTTGAACACCTGCATATACCGAGTAGCTTTTCATGGCACTAACTGGCAATGCTAAACTATTAAAAATATGAAGCACCGCAACCGTTACAAATGTGGCAATGTAAAACCAAATAGCTACGTATAAATGGCGTTGTCTTCTTTTTAAAATAGTTCCAATTAAATTCCAACCAAATACTACCCATATTAAGGCAATGGCAATATCAAAAGGCCATTCTAATTCGGCATATTCTTTCGATGTGGTATAGCCTAAAGGTAATGTAATAGCAGCACCAACAATAATAAGTTGCCACCCCCAAAAGTTAATTTTACTTAATGCATCGCTAAACATTCTTGCTTTAAGTAAACGCTGCGACGAGTAATAAACACCTGCAAAAATGGCATTACCTACAAAGGCAAAAATAACAGCATTGGTGTGTAATGGTCTTAAACGACCAAAACTTAACCACGAAATACCGTCGGTTAGGTTAGGGAATAAAAACATAAATGCTAGCAGTAAACCTACTAACATACCTACAACTCCCCAAAGCATAGTTGCATAAAGGAAATTTTTAACGATTTTGTTATCGTAATGAAACTGTTGTACTTCCATAATAATTAATTGGTCTTTTTAGTTTTTAACATTGGTTTTGGTTGTTCTTTAACAAGTTCGTCTTCGAAAAGCATTCTAACAGAAGGCGTATAGCTGTCATCAAATTGTCCTTTTTTAACGGCATAAATAAATGCAATAAAAAAGCCAATAGCAACAATAATACTAATAGTTAACAATATATATATAACACTCATACCTATTTGAAGTTATGGTTCAAAATTACTTTTATACGCTTTGCTAAAACATGATTTTTGTCATGTTTCATTCATTATTTTCTTTATTGCGTTACCACAAGGGTTGGGCTTTTCGGTAGTCGCTTCCTCCTACGTTGGCGAACTTTAACAAATACCTCAACCTCTAACGCGCTCATTTGCTAAATTTAGTTCTTATTTCTATTTCAGTTCTCTTCCTAAAAAATTAGTACAAATCGTTGTAAAAGCTACAATGCTTATAGAGCTTAAAGGCATTAATATTGCAGCCACTACTGGAGCTAATTGCCCTGTCACTGCGAAATAAAGCCCAATAATGTTATAAATAAATGACAACACAAAACTCCATTTTATAATTTTTATAGCTGATTTAGAAACCTTTATATAATTAAATAATTGGTTAAATTTTGAAGCATCCAAAATAGCATCACAAGCTGGCGAAAACACGTTAACGTTTTCTGAAAGAGCAATGCCCACATCACTTTGCGCTAAGGCACCAGCATCATTTAATCCGTCGCCAATCATTAAAACTTTTGCGCCTTCACTTTGATGATATTTAATGTACTCTAATTTATCTTCTGGTTTTTGATTGAATAGCAATTTGGTTTTTGTTGGAAGTAATTTGGTTAAATTGTCTTTTTCGCCTGCATTATCACCAGAAAGAATCACTAAATCGTAATCCTTTTTTAAGGTATTAAACAATTGCGATAAGCCTTTTCTATAAGCATTATAAAATGTGAATTTTCCTTTGTATTTGTTGTTGGTGCTAACGTGTACAGTGGTGTTTAACGTTGCTGTATCTACGGTGTAACCAACAAAAGGTGCAGAGCCTACTTTAATATGCTCTTGGTTGTATTTTGCTTCAATACCTTTGCCTAAATGTTCCTCAAAAGTGTCTAAGGAAACAATATTATGTTCGCTTAAAAGTTCATATAATGATCTGCTTAACGGATGATTAGAGCCTCGCAGTGTACTTTTTAAAAGCGATTCTTCAGATAAAGAAAGCTGAGTTCCTTCGTAATTTATCGATGTTTCTTTATTAGTAGTTATCGTTCCTGTTTTATCAAAAATTATGGTATTTATTTTTGCTAATTGTTCAATTACACTTGCATTTTTTAAATAGAATTTTTTCTTACCCAAAATGCGTAAAATATTACCGAAAGTAAAAGGGGCAGAAAGCGCAATAGCACACGGGCAAGCAATAATTAAAACCGATGTAAAAACATTTAATGCTTTGCTAGAATCTAAAATTAACCAATACGAAGTGGCAATTAAAGCAATTAATAATATAGTAATTGTAAAGCGTTTACTAATACTATTTGTAATGTTTGTAAACGCCAATGCTTTATCGGTTTTAAAAACATCATTACTCCAAAGTTGTGTGAGGTAACTTTGCTCAACAGATTTTAAAACATCAACTTCAATGGTACCGTTAAGTTGTTTACCACCTGCAAAAAGTTTATCACCAGATTGTTTAGAAACGGTTTTAGATTCGCCTGTAACAAAACTATAATCTATACGTGCATTGCCTTTTATTAAAATACAATCAACAGGAATGAGCTCTTCGTTTCTAATAAGTAAACGATCGCCTTTTTTAATATCGTAAACTTGGGTTGATTCTTCTTTACCATCAGATGTTATCTTTGTAATTCCGATAGGGAAATACGATTTATAATCTCTTTCAAAAGATAAAAACGAATAGGTTTTCTGTTGAAAAAACTTTCCCAATAGTAAAAAGAAAATAAGTCCGGTTAAGCTATCAAAAAAACCAGTGCCAATGTCTAGTATAATTTCAAAGGTACTTCTTAAAAACAGTACCAAAACCCCAAGAACAATAGGAACATCTATATTCAAAATTTTGGATCGAAGCCCTTTATATGCCGAAATAAAATAATCTTGAGCCGAATAAAAGACTACAGGAATTGAAAAGGCAAACATGAGCCATCTGAAAACAGGTGCGTATTGTTCAATCCAAAAACCGCTTACTTGAAAATACTCAGGAAACGATAAAAACATCACATTGCCAAAAGCAAAACCAGCAACACCAAGTTTGTAAATAAGTGATCGGTCTATTTGTTTTTTGCCGACGCTATAATCGTCTAAACTTATATAAGGTTCGTAACCAATATTACTCAGTAGCGTAACTAGGTTTTTTAGTGTAATCGATTTAGAATTGTAAGTAACCCGAACTGTTTTCTTTCCAAAATTAACTATTGAGGAACTTATAGAGGCATTCAATTTATTCAAATTTTCTAAAATCCAAATACAAGAACTGCAATGAACATTAGGGATATAAAGGTTTATAATCTGCGTTTCATCATCATTAAACTCCAATAATTGTTCAACAATTTTTGCGTTTTCTAAAAAGTTGTATTTGCCTTCAATATCTTTTGGTGTTGTACCTGGAGCTTGCTGTAAGTCGTAATAACATGTTAAATTGTTTGTAGAAAAAATTTCGTAAACCGTTTTACAACCATTACAGCAAAACGATTTGTCATCAAATGTAATTTTAGAGAAAGCAGTATCTAAACCACAATGAAAACATGTGTTCTTATTCATTTTTATTTGCTCATTTATACCTTTTGCAAAGGTTAAAAGTTAGTGAAAATTTTAATATGATATTTGTCATGTTTTCTTTATTTTTACAAAAACACCAATTATTTATTATGGGTAAGTGTGAGCAGTGTATTGTTAAACAATTCAATTCTCTTAAAGCATTGACTAAAGATGAGTTAGTTCGAATTTCTGGTTGTAAAACATCTATGACTATAAAAAAAGGCGATGTAATTTTTGAAGAAGGTGAAACAATAAATGGCGTTTATTGTGTTAAAGATGGTATTTGTAAACTATCAAAATTAAGTGCTAATGGAAAAGATCAAATTGTAAAAATGGTAGTCAAAGGGCAACTGTTGGGACAACGATCTCTTATTTCTGATGAGAGTTCTAATTTGCAAGCAGTAGCACTAAACGATATGGAAGTTTGTTTTATTCCTAAAAGTGAAATTATTAACGATTTGCAAAACAATTCAAAATTTTCTTTTGAAGTATTAAAAGAAATGGCTCATGATTTAAAAGAAGCCGACGATGTTATCGTTAATATGGCTCAAAAGTCTGTGCGAGAGCGATTAGCTGAAGCTTTAATTTATATACATAGTAGTTTTGGTACTAATCCTGATGGCACATTGAGTGTGTTACTTTCTAGAGAAGATTTTGCTAATATAGTTGGTACGGCAACTGAATCCGCCATACGTGTATTATCTCAATTTAAAAAAGAAGGTTTTATTTCTACCATTGGTAAACAGATAAAAATTGAAAATATAGAGGCACTTAAACGTGTGGAATAAAAAAACGCTCTGAAAATTTTCAGAGCGTTTTTTTATTTTAGTTTGTTTCTACTTCAATTTCTTTTGATGGTATTTCTCCATCAATAGGTTCATTTTCCTTTTTAAGATAGGTGTTTAAAAACTTAAGAATACTACTGTAGGCTTCTATTTGATTTTCTTTTTTAACAAAACCGTGTCCTTCATCTTCAAATAATACGTACTCAACTGGTACGCCATTTTTTCGAACACCTTCAACAATTTCATCAGACTCAACTTGTAAAACCCTTGGGTCTTTTGCACCTTGTAAAACAATTAACGGTTTAGTTACTTTATCGGTATGAAATAAAGGTGAAATCCTATGCAATCTAATAGAGTCTGCTGTATGAGGGTTGCCTAACTCTTTGTAAAGTGCATCTTTAAACGATTCCCACCATGGCGGAATACTTTTAAGTGTACGCAGCCAGTTTGTAACACCAAATAAATTAACACCAACAGCAAATTCTTCTGGTGTGTAAGTAAGTGCAGCCATCGTCATATAACCACCATAAGAGCCACCCATAATACCAATTTTACTAGCATCAATTTCTGGTTGAGAGGCCAACCAATTTTTGCCTTCTACACAATCTTGCAAATCTTTTTCGCCATGATTTAAGTCATCCATTTGAAAAAATGTTTTACCATAACCACTGCTACCTCTATTATTAACAGCTAAAACAGCATAGCCATGATTAACTAGATATTGGGTTAATGAGCTAAAGTTTTGTCTGCTTTGTCCACCAGGACCACCATGAACCAAAACAAGTGCAGGAACTTTTGTACCTGCTGATGCTTGATGAGGTAAATAATAAATAGCTGGAATTTCTACACCATCAAAAGATTTGTATCGTATAACTTTTGCTGTTACTAAATGATTTGCATCAATATCTTTATTAAGTACATCGGTGAGCTGAATGAGTTCTTTAGTTTCAAGATTATAACTAAATAAGTTTGAAGGACTATTAGAGCCACCAACATATAAACGCATCATGGTTTCGTCTCTAGAAAAACCTACGCTAGTTATACTACCGTTTTTAAAATCTGGAAGCTCTAAGTTTTTGCCAGTTGCCATGTCCTTTATTTCTATAGTGTTCTTAGCATCTTCATTTATAAAACTAACCATGTATTTCTCATTATGAGTAAAATAAATACCGTTAATATCCCAAGATTTTTCTAGTACTTTTTCTCTTTCGCCAGTAGCAATATTGTATTTCATTACATACGAAAATTCAGCACCGTCATCAGTGTTGTAATAAAGTGTTTTGCTATCTAAAGTAAAATCTTGTACTGAATTAGAACTTTGATTTTCGTTTATTTTTTTAATTGATTTATCTGTTCTATTAAAAATAAAAATATCGCTATCGTTAGTATTTATTGTTTTACTTAAAGCTAGTAAGTTTTTATCACTAGAAATAGCATTAAGATTATAGCCTTCATCATTTTGATATAATAATTTTGAAGACATATCACTAATATTCATTTCGTAAACGTCCATAAAGCGTTTGTCTCTTTTATTAGAGCCGTAAGCAAAACTTTTACCATCGTGTGCCCATCCGTAAAATGAGGCTCTGGCTCCTTCATCTGGTGTTAATTCTGTAATAGCTCCATCAGTATCGCGCATATAAATATGGTATATTTCATCACCATTACCATCTGCTCTAAAAAGCATACGCTCATCATTTGGGAAATAAGAAATGGCAAAAACTGATGAAGAATCTGAAGCAGTAACTGGAGTAAACTCACCACCAGTTGTAGGTACAGTGTACATATTGTAAATACCAGAACGATTACTAGATACTAGTAATTTTGATTTGTCTGGAGAAAAACTTCCACCACCAACAGCTTCGTTATCCATAAACTGCTCGATGGTATATTGCTTTAAATTTAAAGCAACATCTTTAGTTTCTTTGTCCTTTTTACAAGCAACAAACAAAACTAGAAGTACTAAGGTTAATAATTTATTCATATCTAATTTAATTTAAATGATTTAGTGGTTTTAAATGGTGATAATTTTAAAGACTCCATTGATTCTTTATAAGCCTTCCAATCTTGGTTAAAGAAAGCATTGGTTTTTTCTAAGCCATCTTTCAGTGCGTTTTTGGCGTGCTCAATTAAGGTTTTTTCAGTTGAAGTTAATCCAGTTTGTCTAGAGCTAACATAACTATTTGCTAAATGAATACGCTGGCTAATAGTTACTTCAGGGTTACGGGTAATACCTTGTCTTTTATCTTCTTTTCCCAAATATAAAGCAATTAAATCATCTATTTTTTTAATGATTTCTTTTGAAGCGTTTTTTTCATCTTTATACTTGTCTTTATCTAATTTTTTCAAATCGGATTGATATTTTTTTGAAACTTCTTTACTTTCTACTAATTGTTTAACAGCATCTGCCATAAGCTGAGACATGGTTTCAATATCTTTTGAAGTTTTATAAACTTCGTCAATTGCACTTTTAGTTTTATCTAAGCGAGGATCACTTTTTACAGTAATAAATGCCTCAGAAGTTACATCTCCAAAATGCATAACAATTTTATAAGTACCTGGTTTTACTTGTACGCCACCGCTTTCTCTATTATTTTTTCTAATGGTTCTAGATGTTCTATCTGGACCTTTTTCATTCATACTCCAAGACCATTTATGAACGCCACTTTCTTTAGGTGCTTTACGTTTTAAAGTTCTTATTAAACGGTCATTATCATAAATTTTCATGGTTAAAGAATCCCACTTTACTTTAGTTTCATCTTTTTCATCATTAGTTGAATCATCATCTTTCTTTTCATCATTATTTGACGCTTCTTTTTTATTAACGGTTATATAATAAGAAATTTGAGCGCCTCTATTTCTATTTTCGCCTTGATATAATGCATCACCACCAAATCTGCTCCCTGTAGGTTGCTGATAAGCTGCTTGATAAGCTATTGGCGGCGAAAAGAGTTCTAATTTATTATTTAAAATCTGTTCGTTTTTTGCTATAGCTCTTAATGGGCGAATATCATCTAAAACCCAAGCAGCACGACCAAAAGTACCGATTATTAAATCGTGTTCGCGAGGATGAATTACTAAGTCTTTTACAGAAACTGTTGGAAAACCTTCATTCCATTTAATCCATTTTTCACCTGCATTAAGCGATATGTATAAACCATCATCGGTTCCTAAAAACATAAGGTTTGGTTCTTCAATATCTTCAACAATTGATAGCGCGTAACTCTTTACATCGTTGGCATCAACAATACGTATCCAGGTTTTACCATAATTTTTAGTACGGTAGGCGTAAGGCGTATAATTAAAACGTCTATAATCATTAGCGATTAAAAGTGCTTCACCTTTATTTTTGTTTGATGCTTTTATTTGAGCAATCCAACTTCCTGCTGGTAAGCCTTTAATGTTTTTAGTGACATCAGTGTATGTTTGTCCACCATTTTGAGTGATGTGCACACGCCCATCATCTGTACCAATCCAAAGCATATCTTTTTCTACAGCCGACGGTTCGATAACCAAAATAGTACAATGGTTTTCTGCTCCAGTAGCATCCATAGTCAATCCACCACTTTCACTTTGCTTTAGTTTCTCAGGGTCGTTGGTTGTTAAATCATCCGAAATAAGTTTCCATGTTAATCCTTTATCAGTCGATTTATGTGCAAATTGACTTCCAAAATATAAGGTATTACTATCAAACGGATCAATATTTATTGCCGCATTCCAATTAAAACGAAGCTTTATATCAGCATCAGGGTGTGTTGGTCTTACTGAGTAATTGTTACCAGTTTCAGAATCATATCGACTTACATAGCCTTGTTGACTCATACTCCAGCCAAAACGAGAGTTTTGTTTATCTGGCACAACGTCAAAGCCATCGCCAAAACTAATTTCTTGCCAATAAGAGTTCCGGATACCTTGGGCTCTCCATACATAAGCTGGTCCTTTCCATGATCCATTATCTTGCATGCCGCCATAAACATTGTATGGAATGTCGTTATCTACATTTATATGATAAAATTGAGCAACTGGCAGATTACCAATAAAACGCCACGATTTACCACCATCTTTTGTAATGTTAAGTCCACCATCGTTTCCATCAATCATAAAATTTCCGTTATTAGGATGAATCCACCACGCATGATGATCTGGGTGTACACCGTTATTAGCATTGTATGCAGGCATAAGTTGTGTGAAATTTTTCCCGCCGTCTTCTGAAACATTAACGTAAGTGTAAATGGAATACACCCGATTTTCATTTTGTGGATCTACATAAATTTCAGAATAATAAAAAGGACGATTACCAATATCGTCTTTATCGTTTATTTTTTTCCATTTAAAACCACCGTCTTCACTTTTATAAAGCGCATTTTTTTTAGCTTCAACTAACGCATAAACAATGTTTGGTTTGTTTGCTGCTATGGCAACACCAATACGTCCTAAATTGCCTTTTGGTAAACCATCTTCATCTGTGATTTTTTTCCATGTTTTTCCACCGTCATGTGTCATGTGTAAACCTGAACCTTCACCACCAGAATTAAAAAACCAGGGATCGCGTTTATGTTCCCATAGGGCTGCAATTAATTTATTAGGATTCGTTGGATCCATCACTAAATCTGCAGCACCAGTTTTGTTGTTTGCAAAAAGAATTTTGTTCCAATTTTGACCTCCATCAATAGTTTTAAAAACACCGCGTTCTGGATGTTCTCCCCAAGGTGAACCTATTGCGCCTACATAAACAACATTAGGATTTGTTGGGTCGATAATAACACGATGAATATGACGTGTGTTTTCTAAACCCATTGATTTCCATGATTTCCCGCCATCTAAAGATTTGTAAATACCATAACCACCATTTAAACTGTTTCTTGGATTACCTTCGCCAGTACCAACCCAAATAACACTAGGGTTTGATTGTTGAATGGCAACAGCACCAATAGAAGCCGTTACTTCTTTGTCAAAAATAGGATTCCAAGTTATGCCTCCAGAAGTTGATTTCCAAAGCCCTCCAGATGCGGTACCTACATACATAATGTCTGGGTTTTTATGAACTACATCAATTGCAGTAACACGACCAGACATGCCACCAGGACCTATGTTTCTTGGATGCATATTTTTTAATAAATCCATTGAAAAATCTTGGGCAGAAAGGATCGTAATGCAGAATAGCATCGCTAAGGATATGAGTTTTTTCATTATAAAGTTCAGTTAGTTAAATGAAGTTTTAAAGTTAAGGAAAAGGAGTTATATATTTTGTAATCTAATATTAGCTCTTTATTTTTTTAATTTGGCGAGGTTTTAGCCATAACCAAAAACCACTAAAAGAAAGGAGCATTAGTGCTAATGAAGTTACTGTAGAGTAAAAAAGTTTTATTGGTGTAGACTGATTTTTAAATAGATAATCTAAAATAGACCCATCATGAATCATCTCAATAATATCTGTTGTTCTTTGCTTTTCAGAAATTATTTGACCTGTATAACAATCTATTTGTAACTCGGTAAAATGATTTTCAAATCTTACCTTAGCAATGCCTTTATTGGGTCTGTAATCAACCCTGTTAATCTTAGGGTTTAAGTTTAAAGCTTCAATGTAATTAATAGCATTTTCTGTAATTTTATCTAAGGAAATTAAAAGTTTGTTGTTTGAAACTACGGTTTGTGTTTTAGGCTTAAATTGTAATTGATCTTTCCATGTAAGAAGCAGACCCGTAACTCCTAGTAAAAACATAAATACAACAAAAGGTACGGCAATAAAACGATGCAGTTTTCTATAGATTCTTGATTGTTTTGCTAGTGATTTCGTTTTTGTCTTCAAATAAAAATTTTAAACCGTCGAAAATAGGGAAATTAGATTATAACTATTCTTAAAAGGGTGTTAAGAGATCAATTACCAATTATTTCTATCTTTAATATTTGCGTTACAAAGTTTAATAATTTCTGTAATACGTTTTTCTCTTGTGGCTTCTCGTTTTGCTTGATTTAGCCAATATAAATAGCTTTTTCTGTAAGAAGGAGCAAAGTTTTTATAGTTTTTAAAGGCTTCGCTATTATTATCAAATTCAATTTGTAAATCCTTAGGGATTATACCTTTTTCAACTTCATCTAAAGCAGTCCAAGAACCGTTAGCTTTTGCTATTTCAATAGTTAGTAAACCACTTTTATGCATTATTTTTTTAGCAGTTAATTCTTTAATATATTTTTTGTTTAAAGCACTCCAAACACTTTTAGCGTTTCTAGGAGTAAAGTATTGTCTGCGTTTTCCATTGCCTAAACTTTTTACTGTAGAATCTATCCAACCATAACATAGTGCGACTTTTACAGCATCTTCCCATCGCATAGAAGCTTCTTCGTTTTCAACTTTATAAAAGATTAAATAAACACCTTTTATAGTACTATGATTTATGTGTAACCATTCACGCCATTCAGTATCAGTTTTAAAATAAAGTTCGGGAATCTCCATACGACTAAAGTTCTTTTACTTCTACATAAAAATCTCTATCAATAATAATAGGCATCTTACTAGAAGGAGTTTCTAATGTTTGCCATTCAGCTTTCGGATAAATCCACTGTTCGTTATTTCCAATTTTTACTTGAATTGGCATATCAAATCCATCTACAATGTTTGTCCATCTATATTTTAAAGCCTTTTTATTATGAGAATATTCTAAAGTTGGAATTTTAGTAGTTCTTAAATACTGATTAAAAAATTCGGTTAAATCGATTCCTGTTTGTTCGCTTATATAATCTTCAACCTGTTTTGTTGTTACTGTTTGATGGTAAAAAGTGGTATTTAAACCACGCAAAATTTGTCGCCATTTTTCATCATCTTCAATAAGTTGTCTTAGGGTGTGTAGCATGTTTGCACCTTTATAATACATGTCTGTACCTGAGCCTTTTTTATTTACATCGTAATATTTCCCAATAATGGGTTTATCATTTGCTATATTTTTTCGAGTACCAATAACATAGTCTGCCGAGGCTTCTTTTCCGTAATAATAATCTAAAAACAAATTTTCAGAATAGGCTGTAAAGCTTTCATGAATCCACATATCAGCAATATCTTTATTGGTAATATTATTGGCAAACCATTCGTGTCCTGCTTCATGTATAATAATAAAATCGAATTTTAAACCCCAACCTGTTCCAGATAAATCGTTACCTAAATATCCTTTTTTATATTGATTTCCATAAGTTACAGAGCTTTGATGTTCCATACCTAAATAAGGCACTTCAACTAATTTAAAACTATCAGCATAAAAGGGGTATTGTCCGAACCAATGCTCAAAAGCTTTCATCATTTTGGGTGCATCTTTAAAATGTTCTTTGGCTTTTTCAAGATTATCGCGTAATACATAATAATCCATATTTAAGTTTCCTGCCATACCATCGTATACTTCAGAAAAATTAACATAATCACCAATATTCATATTTACACCATAATTGTTTATAGGATTTTTTACAAACCAATGGAATGTTTTTGTATCACCAATTTGTTCAACAAGTCGTAATCTACCATTAGAGACATTCATTAAATTTTTAGGCACATTAACACTAATTAGCATACTATCTACTTCATCGTACATGTGGTCTTTATTAGGCCACCAAACACTTGCACCTAGGCCTTGACACGATGTTGCTATAAAATGATTGTGGTTGTTGTCCTTTTTCCAAGAAACGCCACCATCCCAAGGCGCGCGAATAGCTTCTTTAGGAATACCCTCGTAATAAACCGTTATACTATTAATATCACCAATATTTTGTTTGTCGATTAGTGTAATAAAATGAGCATTTCCGTCATGTTTTATTTCTAATTCTTTACCATTTTGAATTGCTTTTGTGAGTTTTAAAGGTGTTTGTAAATCTACCTGAATTACTGTATGATTATCTAAAACTTTATATTGAATGGTGTTTTTTCCTTTAATTGATTTTTCTTCAGGATTTACTTTTATATCTAAATGATAATAAGTTAAATCCCACCAAGCACGCTCTGGAGTTATACTGCCACGTAAGGTGTCTTGCCTTGTGAAATTGTTTTTTTTTGAAAGCAATTCTTGAGCTTCAATTGAAACAAACGGAACTATTAAAAAGATTATAAGCAAACGGAAACTGTAATTCATTGGTTTAAATTTTTGCTTAAAATTAATTAAAAAGATGTTTAAGTATGTGTTAATTAATCTCTAAATATTTTATTTGGAAAAGTAACTACGCTTTCAAATCCGTTTTTTCCAACAGATGAGATGCCAAAAAAATAATTATCAATAACAATACCCTCTAAAGTAAATTCTGAAACATCACCAACATACCTGCTGTTATCCCAAGTAGGCGAGGTGGTATCTCTCCAATAAATTTTATAACCGATAGCGTTATCAACTTTATCCCATTTAAATTTAACCGATGGTTGCACAATACCACCAATAGCGATATTTTTAGGTTGTGGAGGCGCAGAAGCTAAACTCGCCATATTTATAGCATTTACAGCAGTTAGTTTTTTTGCGTAATTAAAATTAACATGCTCAATAACATCGCCATATTTTATACCGTTTTCTTCGCGTATATCTTGGTGTTGTTGCGTGTAGTTTTCGTGTGCTTCCATAATTCTAATACCTGCAAAACCTAAATCATTAAAAGGTCTGTGGTGTCCACCACGACCAAAACGATCTAATCTGTAAACCATCATCGGGTTCATTTCTGGCATATACGTTTTTACAGTTTTATGAATATATCGTGCTAACTGACGAGAAACCCCATCAACTTCTCCGCCATAAAAACGTCTTCGTTTTCTTTCTTGTTCTGTTTCGGTTTGAGGTACAGGTTCAGAGAAAATCCTAAAGGTTCGATTGTCAATTACACCATCTACACCTTTTATATTTCCAATCATATCGTTATTTAGAACACCAATAATATTCCAACCTTTTTCTTCAGCATATTTTGCTAATCCTGCACCACCAAAAAGCCCTTGTTCTTCGCCTGATAAACCAACATAAATAATACTGCTCTCAAATTTGTATTTTGATAGTACTCTAGCAGCTTCAATAGTTCCTGCCATACCAGAAGCATTATCGTTTGCTCCAGGTGCATCGGTAGTAAAATCCATGGTGTCACTTGCACGAGAATCAATATCACCACTCATAATAATATAGCGATTAGGGTATTTTGTGCCTTTTTGAATAGCAACAACGTTAACTACCCAGGCGTCATGGGGCACTCTGCGATTGCCTTCTTTTGTAACAAAATCTTTTTGGTAAAAAACATCTAAACAATTGTTACAATCTTTTGATATGGATTCGAATTCAGATTTTATCCAACGTCTTGCCGCTCCAATACCTCTTGTTTTAGAAATAGTATCGCTAAAGGTATTTCTTGTGCCAAAATCTACTAAAGTTTGAATGTCTTTATGAATGCGTTCTGCAGAAACAGACTCAATGATATCGTAGATTTTTTGATTGGTTTGAGAATAAGAAATAAAAGTTAGAAGGCAAAAGCCGAAAGAGATTAGAGTTTTCATTTTAATCTTTAGTATAATTAAATTTTACAGTTTCGATAGAACCATCTTTTTGACGCGTATCAACATAAATATTCATTTCACTATCACTAATTTTTTCAAAAGTCATGCCTTCAAAGATAACTTTATTTGATGTGATTTGTTTTAGAGGAAAATCTACTGTTTCGTCTTTGGTTTCCCACCCTTTTAAATCGTAATTAAAATGTTTTAGTTGAAGAATCAGTGTGTTTTCAACTTCTCTTATAATTTCAATTTCATAAAAAATAACTTTTCCTTTATTAATTAATTTGAAAGCCGCCATCATTGAACCTCCAGAAGGTTCGCTCCAGTTTTCTTCGGTTTTGCCACCAAAAGCTTCACCTTTCCAATTGCCAGAAATCCAAGCTATATTGTCTAATTTTGGTTCAAGTGTTTTTGTTTCTTGTGCTTTACATGATAAGCTTAAAAATGAAACAATAGTCATTAATACGATAACAATAAATACTTTCATAGTCTTAAATTTTTAAAAAGGGTTTATAGTGTTAAGACGTTTGTGGTATATATAATTGAGACATGTTTTCAAGCTTTAGTAAAAAAGTGATGCTTTAAAGATAACTAATAAAATAAAAAACGCCTCAGAAAATTAATTCTGAAGCGTTTTTCGCATTTGAGTTAGTCACAAAAATATATGTTTATTAAAAGCAGTATTTGTTTTCTGCTTTTACTTTTTCGGCTATTTCATTTCGTAAATCGACTATATCTGGATAGTTGGTGTACTTTGTAAAGCGTTTAAGCCCCATTAACAGCATACGTTGCTCATCACCTTCTGCAAAAGAGATAATACTTTCTTTTCCTTTTTCTTCAACAATATCTACAGCATGATATAGGTATAGTTTTGCCATGGCTATTTGAGCAGATTGGGCTTCTTTGCCAAAACGTTTTGCATTTTTCTCAGTTCTTAAGATTGCAGATTCTGCCATATAGATTTCTATTAATATATCTGCTGCTGCAATTAGTAATTGTTGGTGATCTTCTAATTGTGGGCCGTATTTTTGAACGGCTCCTCCAGCAACCATTAAGAACGTTTTTTTCAACTTCTTAATCATTTCTTTTTCTTCAGAAAACAACTCAGAATAGTCTGGTGTTTCGAACGAAGGAATTCCCATTAATTCTTCTTGAACTGCTTGAGCTGGCCCTAATAAATCAACATGACCTTTCATGGCTTTTTTTACCAACATTCCAACAGATAGCATTCTGTTAATTTCGTTAGTTCCTTCGTAAATACGAGCAATACGAGCATCTCTCCAAGCCGATTCCATAGGTGTTTCTTCAGAGAATCCCATGCCTCCAAAAATTTGAATACCTTCATCGGCACAATTTTGCACATCTTCAGAAACTGCTACTTTAAGAATAGAACATTCTATAGCATATTCTTCAACGCCTTTTAACTCTGCTTCTTGGTGGGTGTTTCCTGCAGCTTCTCGTAATGCAATTCTATCTTCTATGTTTTTTGCAGCTCTATAGGTTGCAGATTCGCCTGCGTATGCACTTGTTGCCATTTCAGCTAATTTTACTTTAATGGCTCCAAATTCAGAAATTGGAGTTTTAAATTGTTTACGTTCGTTAGCATAATTAACGGCGTAGGTTAAGATACGACGTTGCGAGTCTAAACAAGCTGCGGCTAATTTAATACGCCCAACGTTAAGTGCGTTCATGGCAATTTTAAAGCCTTCGCCACGACCTGCTAGCATATTTTCAGCAGGAACAACCGTATCATTAAAGAAGACTTGACGCGTTGAACTAGCACGAATACCTAATTTGTGTTCTTCTTCACCTAAAGTAATTCCATTAGGATTTTTACCATCATACTCAACAATAAATCCAGTAATATTTTTATCGTCTTCTATACGCGCAAAAACAATCATCAAACTACAGAAACCTGCATTTGAAATCCACATTTTTTGTCCGTTGATTTTATAAGATTTACCATCTGCAGAAAGTTCAGCAGTTGTTTTTCCTGAATTTGCATCAGATCCAGCCCCTGGTTCAGTTAAACAATAAGCACCAAACCATTCACCTGTTGCTAATTTTGGTACATATTTTTGTTTTTGTTCTTCTGTTCCGTATAAAGTAATTGGCATTGTACCAATTCCTGTATGCGCACCAAAAGCGGTACTAAAAGAACCTGTGCCAGATGAAATATAATCGCAAGTTAAACATGTAGAGACAAAGCTCATTCCTAAACCATCATAAGCTTCAGGAACAGCAACACCTAAAAAGCCCATTTCACCAGCTTTACGCATAACTTCTTCGGTTAGCGCATAATCTTTAGCTTCAAATCTAGCTTTGTGTGGAATGATTTCACGGTCATTAAATTCCATAACCGCATCCTTCATCATTATTTGTTCTTCCGAAAAATCTTCAGGAGTAAATACGTCTTCGCAGTTTGTTTCTTTAACTAAGAATTGACCGCCTCTTAATAATTCTTTGTCTTTAGTTTCCATTAATTTTATAATCTAGAATGTTCTTTATTTTTAATTTGTTTTTTCGACCGGACAGAATATGTTTTTTAATTCAGAAATTCAAAAATCCCACAAGCACCCTGGCCTGTACCAACACACATGGTTACTGCTCCATATTTACCTTGCATATTTTGCTTACGCATTTCATCAAATAATTGTACTGAGAGTTTTGCTCCCGTACAACCTAATGGATGCCCTAATGCAATTGCTCCACCATTTACATTAATGATATCTGGATTTAAGTTTAATTCTCTGATTACAGCTAAAGATTGAGAGGCAAAGGCTTCATTCAATTCAATTAACGATAAATCATTTTGTTTTAAACCAGCTTGTTTTAATGCTTTCGGAATCGCTTTTACAGGTCCAATTCCCATAATACGAGGTTCAACACCAGCAGCTGCGTAGCTTACTAAACGCGCTATTGGTTCAAGATTTAATTCTTTTACCATTTCTTCACTCATAATCATAACAAAAGCAGCACCATCACTCATTTGTGATGAGTTACCAGCTGTTACACTTCCTCCAGCAGCAAATACAGCTCTTAGTTTTGCTAAAGCTTCTTTGCTAGTTCCTGCTCGCGGACCTTCATCTTTGGTTACTGTATAAGATTTAGTTGCTTTCTTTCCGTTAACATCAATGTAAGTTTGTTCTACTTCGATTGGTACGATTTGATCTTGGAAACGATTTTCAGCTTGAGCTTTTAAAGCTTTCATGTGTGAATTAAAAGCAAATTCATCTTGGTCTTCGCGAGATACATTAAACTGTTTTGCAACCGCTTCAGCAGTGTTTCCCATGCCCCAATAATAATCTTCATGACCTGCTTTTACAGTATTGTAGTTTAATTCAGGTTTAAAACCTGTCATTGGTACTGAGCTCATGCTTTCTGCTCCACCAGCAATAATGCAATCTGCCATTCCAGCTTGAATTTTTGCTGTTGCAATTCCGATAGTTTCTATTCCTGATGCACAAAAGCGATTCACGGTTACACCTGGAACATCAACACTATCTAACCCAATTAATGAAATAAATCGAGCCATATTTAATCCTTGTGCGCCTTCTGGCATGGCGTTTCCAACTATAACGTCGTCAATACGCTTCTTGTCTAAATTTGGCAACTCCTTCATCATATATTTGATGGTTTCTGCAGCCAATTCATCTGTTCTTTTAAAACGGAACACGCCTTTTGGAGCTTTACCAACTGCAGTTCTATATGCTTTTACTATATATGCTGTTTTCATTTTCTTAGTTTCTTAAAGGTTTACCTTTGGTTAACATGTGTTGAATACGTTCTAAAGTTTTACGCTCTGTACAAAGTGAAAGGAAAGCTTCACGCTCTAAGTCTAATAAGTATTGTTCGCTAACCAATGTTGGTTCAGATAAATCACCACCAGCCATAACGTAAGCTAGTTTGTTGGCAATTTTCTTATCATGCTCACTAATATAATTACTGTCTTCCATGGCATCAGTTCCTACTAAAAACATACCTAAGGCTTGTTTTCCAAGTACTTTCACATCAGTTCTTCTAACGGGTTGCGTGTAACCTATATCTGCCATTAATTTAGCGTGTTGTTTAGCAACAGCTATTTGACGATCTTTATTTACAACCACAATATCTTTTCCTTTTTGAAGCACGCCCAAGTCGAAAGCTTCATAAGCAGAAGTTGATACTTTTGCCATACCGATAGTTAAGAAATATTCTTGGAGTGTGTTTAATTGCACATCACCTTTTCTAAAGGTATCGGAAGCTCTTAAAGCCATTTCTTTTGAACCCGCTCCTCCAGGAATGACACCAACTCCAAACTCAACAAGTCCCATATAAGTTTCTGCTGCAGCAACCACTTTATCAGCGTGCATTGATAATTCGCAAGCACCGCCCAAAGACATGCCATGAGGAGCAGAAATTGTTGGGATAGATGAATAACGCATACGCATCATGGTGTCTTGGAAATATTTGATAGCACCATTAAGTTCATCATATTCCTGTTCTGCAGCCATCATAAAAATCATGCCTATATTTGCACCAACAGAGAAGTTTGCACCTTGGTTACC